>JAFOJR010000146.1 GCA_017420125.1 Oscillospiraceae bacterium
AAACAGACGTTGACCAATTGCGAACGTGATATAACGCAGGAGCTGAAAGATCTGGAACACGAGATTTTATCGGCCAAAGATAAATTGGCAGTTTTGGAATATGAACTGTTTCAAAAACTGCGTCAGTTTGTAGCCGGGGAAGTGGGACGGATCCAGCGGACGGCTGCTTCAGTGGCAGAACTGGATGTTCTAGTTTCTTTCGCAGTGGTTGCTGTTAAGAACAGTTATGCTATGCCAGAGATTAACGATTCCGATGTAATTTCCATCACCGAGGGACGGCATCCGGTTGTGGAACGAACGCTGAAGGATACGCTGTTTGTGCCAAACGACACGTTGCTGGATTGCCGTGAAAACTGCCTTGCCATTATCACAGGACCCAATATGGCGGGGAAATCCACTTATATGCGTCAAGTGGCTTTGATTGTTTTAATGGCGCAGGCCGGCAGCTTTATACCGGCAAAGGCCGCGAAAATTGGGATTGTGGATCGCATTTTTACACGGATTGGTGCTTCGGACGATTTAGCTGCAGGACAGTCTACCTTTATGGTCGAGATGACGGAAGTGGCAAATATTATGAATAAAGCAACGGCAAAAAGTTTATTGATTTTGGACGAAATTGGCCGGGGTACATCTACCTATGACGGGATGAGCATTGCAAGAGCAGTGCTGGAATACTGTGTGGATCCGGAAAAGCTGGGAGCGAAGACACTCTTTGCGACTCATTATCATGAATTGACTGCTTTGGAGCGGGTATGCAAGGGTGTCAAAAATTATAATATTACCGCAAAAAAACGAGGGCAGAGCATTCTATTTTTGCGGCGGATTGTCAGAGGAAGTGCGGATCAAAGCTATGGTATTGAGGTGGCGCAGCTTGCAGGTGTTCCAGAAGAGATTCTTCAGCAGGCAAAAAAGATTTTGAAGGAGCAGGAGGAGACGGCTGTTCGCCGAAAAGACCCACCTTCACAGGAAGCGGAAGAAATTGCTCCATCCGCTGCTAAGACAAACGCCATTTTGGAAAAACTGGAGCAGTTGGATCTGG
Organism: Oscillospiraceae bacterium; assembly: GCA_017420125.1. GTDB lineage: Bacteria > Bacillota > Clostridia > Oscillospirales > Oscillospiraceae > RGIG529. Next base: position 1,040 of record JAFOJR010000146.1, read on the forward strand.
ATACGTTAACACCCCTTGAGGCAATGAATTTTCTGTATCAGATGAAAATGAGCGTTGAACAGGAGCAAAAAGATCAGAGACGAGAGAGTGTCTAATGATGAAACGAGTACGTGGGAAAATCAGTTTGGAAGAATGGAAAAAAGGATGGCGCTTTTTGCCGATATTCTGCATTGTTTTGCCAATTGTGTTTTGGGGAATTTCCGGACTTCTGGGGAAATGGGGACTGGCTGTTCCATATGGTATCATCAATCTGCTGTATTACCTGATTGCCTTGATTGTGATCTGTGTTATTTTTCGATCTTTTTTGGAGGGGTCTTTGCGTTGGACCTTTCAACATCCACGGGCAATCCTCCGCGGCCTCGTGTGGGGCGTATGTGTGGTGTTGGTTTTGCAGGTTCTTTTGCGGCCTTTACGCCATGTTGCAGGGAACTTGAATACCGGTCAATTTGCGCTGCAAATGGAATCCATGCCGCTGATTACGCTGGCTACAACAGTCATTCTTGCTCCTGTGGTAGAGGAATCTCTGTTTCGCGGACTGGTTTTTGGCAGTTTCCGCAAACATCGGTTGCTGGCCTACAGTATCACAACCATTTTATTTTGTCTTCTACATGTCTGGCTTTCTGTACTTCAAACAGGAAATATCCATTATTTTGTCTTGGCACTGGAATATTTAGCGCCTTCTGTTGCATTTTGTGTCTGTTATGAAAAAAGTGGGACGATTTGGGCGCCCGTTTTGTTGCATGCGGGAATCAATGTAAGTGCACTGCTGTCCGTTTATTGGTAAAGAAAGGAACGTCTATGAAGAAAATACAATGCCTGGATGCACATGTAGCAGATTTGATTGCTGCAGGCGAAGTGGTAGAACGACCGGGTGCAGCGGTGAAAGAACTGATGGAAAACGCAATTGATGCAGGAGCGACTGCGATTACTGTAGAAATTGTGCGGGGCGGAATGCAATTGATCCGTGTGACGGACAATGGAAGCGGAATTGCAGAGGAAGACGTGAAGACGGCATTCCTGCGCCATGCTACCAGCAAAATCCGGACAGAACATGATTTGGAGTCCATTGGGACACTGGGTTTTCGCGGAGAAGCGCTGGCTGCCATAGCTGCGGTGTCCCGGGTAGAAATCCGCACCAGAACGGCACAATCGGACGTCGGCACTTTGTTGACACTGGAAGGCGGTGTGCCGGGGGAATTGCTCCCAGTGGGCGTTCCGCAGGGAACCACCATTTGGGTGCGGGATCTGTTTTACAATACGCCTGCCCGACAAAAATATATAAAAAGAGATTCGGCTGAGGGAATGCATGTCTTTGCCCAGGTGCAGAGAATTGCACTGTCTCATCCGGAAATTTCCTTCTGCTTTCTTCGAGAAGGAAAAGA
>JAFOJR010000147.1 GCA_017420125.1 Oscillospiraceae bacterium
CCGATGATGAAGACGGCAGGTATTGCCATTGTGACACGATGCGTAGGAGCATTGTGCAAAGATGCAGGAGAAGGTGGCATCGCTGCTGTGATAGAAACGTCGGGAACAATAGCGGCACTTTTGGTGTCGTTACCTCTGTTGCGGCTGGTTTTGCAAACTTTGCTTACGCTGCTGCACACAGGAACATAAAAAGAACGGATTACCGCTGCTGTATAGAAAGGAACGGTTAGAACTGCCGTGCAAAGAGTGTGGATTGTCATTATAATGCTGATTCCCCTGTTTTGTTTGCCAGTTTTTGCGGCCGAAACGAGGGAAGAGGCAGTGCCAGACCGAGTATGGGAGGCGCAGAAAGAAGCATTGGGGACTGATGAAATCGAACAGGAGGGAAAGCCATATACCAATGGCATGACAATAGACCAAGCAGACTTGAATATGGGCCTTCAAGCTTTGTGGGGAAATGGACAGGCACAAGCTGGAACAGCACTCCAAAAGGCACTGCGGAGCGGGGTAACGCTTTTGATTCTGGTGATGATTTGCCAAGTGGCAAGTGGATTTTTTCCAGAAGGGACACCGGATGCTGTTTTTTTAGGTGGGGCAGCAGCAGTGACGCTGACGGCCTCTTCAAATTTAAATTCTATGATGGGGCTGGGACGCAGTGCAATAGATGCCTTGGATACATTTTCTAAGGTACTGCTCCCCACGTTGACAGCAGCATCAGCGGCGACAGGATCGGCAGCAGCAGCTTATGTGCGCCAGTCGGCTACTATGCTGTTTGCGGACCTGTTGATTACAGTGATTGGACAGTTGATTTTGCCGATGGTATACGCGTATGTGGCATTATGTGCTGCTCAGACGGCACTGGGAAATGACGGACTGGGGAAATTGGCCGGTTTTATAAAATGGGGCAGTATCAGTATTTTAACGGTGCTTCTCCTGGCATTTACAGCGTACTTAACCATCAGCGATGCCATTGCGGGAAGTGCAGATGCAGTGGTAATGAAAACGACGAAGTTTACCATTTCTACATTTATCCCAGTTTTGGGCGGCATTTTAGCAGATGCGACAGAATCAGTTTTGGCCGGGACAGTGTTGCTAAAAAATGCCGTAGGAGTTCTTGGTTTGATTACAGTGCTGGGGATCTGTCTTACGCCGTTTTTGCAATTGGGGATTCATTATCTAATTTACAAAGTGGCGGCGGCATTGGCGAGCATCGTCGCGGATAAGCGCTTGTCCAATTTGATTGATTCCATCAGCGGCGCTTTTGGGCTTGTAATGGGAATGACAGGGACTTGCGGTGTGCTGTTGTTAATTTCCGTTGCAGCAGCCGTTACGACATTAGGAGGCAGGTAATATGGACGGAATACGAGAGTGGCTGACCGGGATCATTGCGGCTGCCATGATAGCGGCACTTACAGGCTGTTTAATACCGAAAGAGCCAATAAAGAACATAGGGAAATTAATTGGCGGACTTGGGCTTATGCTGTGTTTGCTTCATCCGGTTGCTGGAGTTGATCTGACAAACTTTTCCCGAATTTTGACAGAGACAAGACAAGACAGTGGCATGTATGAAACATATGAAACATCATTGGAGGAAACGAACACAATGCTGCAACAAAGCATCATAGAAGAGAAGGCCGCCGCATATAGTATGGAACAGGCCAAAGCAATGGGGATCCATTGTCGTGTGACTGTTTTTTGCCAAGAGGGAAAAGTTCCCTACCCAAAGGAGGCCTTGGTTGTTGGGAATTTATCTGACGAGGAGAAGAAAAAACTGCAGACTATGCTGGAAACAGAGCTTGCCATTGCGCCGGAGTGTATTTATTGGAAAGCGGAGGAATCATGAAGCAGACGGATCAAATACATCAAAACATGTGGAAATTTAAGCGGCTATTCGAGAAATATAAATTTCTGCTGCTTGTTGCAGGTGTGGGCGTTTTTCTTTTGCTGCTCCCGGGGAGAAGCAGCCAAGTTACAGCTTCTGAAGCAGCTTCTAATTTATTACAACGTACTGAC
>JAFOJR010000148.1 GCA_017420125.1 Oscillospiraceae bacterium
CGATTTCGCAGACCCGTTGGGTATTGCTGCCGAATCCATATCCCAGATATTCGCTTCCGTCCTCTAAAATGATTTTTCTGTCAAAGGTTCTCATTACACCTGAACACCTCTTATCTTTCCTTTCCGCTCTTGCCGTGATTCTGCTGAAACGACAATCTATTCATATGTTTTGATTATCCGTTCTGCCGCTTCCCGTTTGGAGATGCGCCCATCCATAGCCTGCTTTTCGATGTAGCGCTGGGCTTCCGCTTCCGCCATGCTGAGGCATTCGATCAACAGCCACTTGGCGCGGTTCACTATCCGGATTTCCGCGATTTTATCCTCTACGGAGGCTTGTTTTTCCTCCATTTTCCGGATGCGTTCCCGCATGGCACAAAGCATCCGCAGCGTTTGGGTAACTGCCTGTGCGGAAGTGGGTTTGGGGAGCGTGAAAACACCATGCTCCATTACCTTGGCGTTTACATCTTCAAACAGGTCGTTTTTGACAAACAGCAGTGCGCCTGCGCTGCTTTTGGCACAAACATCTATTGCAAGCCGGGAACCGAATTCATCCGGCAGCGGGGAATTCACCAAGATAATATCATAGGTTCGATCCAATAGTGCCCTGCGGCCTTCAGCGGCGCTCTTCGCCGTGGTAACCGGCCAGTAGTCCGTCATAGGAAGCAGCGCCAGCAAAGCAGCATTGAATTTTTCTCCGGCCGATACCAGCAAAACTCCATAGGTGTGTTCCTGAAAAACCACTTTGCCCTCTCCTTCATCTCAAAATCATATCAGATGCTTTGTGTTTTCGCAATAGAATCGAATCAGAGAATCCGGCAGATGGGCGGCAAGAAACGGGCTGTTCGCTCCCAGCTTTTTCGCCGCAGCAAGAGAATCCGGCAGCTTTTGATATTGCGCTAAAAGTTCCGGTGGAGCAGAGTAGAAAGAAAAGTCAGCCGGGGAGGGAAGGGAAAGTCCCTTTTTAATGCCATGCAGCCCTGCATAAATCAGCAGGGCAAAGGCAATGTATGGATTTGCCATGGGGTCAGCAGAGCGAAGCTCTGCCCGCCGGGCGTTGTCCGGCGTAGCGGGAATTCGAATCAGCTGGGAGCGGTTTTCTGATGACCAGGAAAGATATCCCGGAGCCTTGTGGGCACCCAGGCGTTGGTAAGATTCCTCGCAGGGATTTAAAAAAACAGTCATATCCGGAATTTTTTCCAAAATGCCTGCAAGCACGGAAGGAAGCAGGTCACGACCGTCTGCAGACTGAACGGAAAGATTAATGTGCATCCCGCTGCCGGGGGCATTTGCCAAAGGTTTGGGGGAGAAATCGGCAGAAAAGCCGTTCCTGGCCCCGATGGCTTTTACCACGGCGCAAAAGGTAACGGCATTGTCTGCGGCAGAAATCGGATCGGAATAGCGAAAATCAATTTCGTTTTGGCCGGGCCCTTCCTCGTGATGGGAACTTTCCGGGCGGACTCCCATTTTTTCCAGCGTGAGACAAATTTCCCGACGGATATTTTCCCCTTTGTCGTCCGGGGCAATATCCATATACCCGGCCTGATCACAGGGAATTTTGGTAGGTGCGCCGGATTCGTCGGTTTGGAACAGATAGAACTCGATTTCAGGGCCAAAGGAAAAGGAGCAGCCCTGCTGCTCTGCTTCCGCCACGGCTTGTTTTAAAATTTTTCTGGTGTCTCTCTCAAATGGGGTGCCGTCCGGTTTGATGATTTCACAGAACATGCGCACCACTCTGCCGTTTTCCGACCGCCAGGGGAGACCAACCAAAGAAGAAGGGTCGGGGCGGAGCAGCAGATCAGAGCGCACATCCCCGCCAAAACCCGCAATGGCCGAGGCGTCGATGGCGATGCCGTAAGAAAAGGCCCGCTCCAATTCCCGGGGCATAATGGCAATGTTTTTTTGCCTGCCCAGCACGTCACAAAAAGCAAGCCGGATGAATTTGACATCCGCTTCTTTGACATATTGCATGACTTCTTCTGCTGAATATTTCATGATTTGTCCTCTCTTTATCTAATTTGCCACATACATTTGCCGATAGGGGTTTTCGCTGTTTGGTGTGACCACGGTGAACGGTCCGTCCAATACAGTGGGCAGCTGGTAACCAAACAGGCGGCAGTATTCGGCTAAATAGTCCTGAATTTCCGCCAGATCTTCTCCAGAGGCAGGATGGGCGTTGACCTGCGGCGGGAAATCAATCCCGGTGCAGGCAGAACGAAGAAACAATTTTCCGCCGTGCATGCCCGTACACGGGAAATTGCTGACAATTTTTTTCCCATTTGCATGCAGACCCAGCACAATGATTAAACCGCCGGCCTGATATTCTCCCAAGAAGCTTCCGGCACATCCGCCCACCACCAAAACAGGAAGTCGGTCCTGATATGCCTTCATGTGGACGCCGGCGCGATAGCCGGCATTTCCCTGCACATAAATCTGGCCGCCCCGCATGGCATAGCCTGCGGTGTCGCCGATGCTGCCGTGGACGACGATGGTTCCGGCGTTCATGGTATCGCCTACAGCGTCTTGGGCATTGCCGTGCACTTCCAAATATGCGCCGTTTAAATAGGCTCCCAGTGCGTTTCCGGGGGTTCCGTAAATGGAAAGCCTGCGATCCCGCATCCCTGCACCGATGAAACGCTGTCCCAGGCAACCCACAACTTCACAATCCTCTGTCAGAGTACGCAGGCATCGATTGAGCACCTGATAAGATAAATTCGTTGCATCTACCTTCATTTATACCATACCTTTCTGTTGATTTCCACCGTAATTCTCATCAGATCCGTCAGAACCTTCAGATGGTTCCGATTCGCCGCCTGCTGCGCATGCCGCGGCAGGCGGCGGACTGTTTTCTTGGCTTACTCTCCGGCGTGGGAGATACCCAGGATGGAGAGTTCTTTTTCGTTCAGGCCGATGCCACGCAGCATCAGCCGATTTCCCCGCAGAGCTTCAATGGAGTTGATGCCCATGCCGCCCATAAATTCTTTGATTTCATGTTTCCAGGCGGTCATCAAGTTGATAAGGCGTTGGCTGCCTTGGTCCGGGTCCAGCCGCTGAACCAAATCCGGCCGCTGGGTTGCAATGCCCCAATTGCACCGGCCGCTCTGACAAGTGCGGCAAAGGTGACAGCCCAGGGCTAAAAGGGCGGCTGTGGCAACATAGCATGCATCCGCGCCCAAAGCAATTGCCTTGACCACATCGGAGGAACTGCGGATACTTCCGCCCACCACCAGGGACACATGGTTCCGGATGCCTTCATCCCGCAGGCGCTGGTCCACCGCGGCTAAAGCCAATTCGATGGGAATACCCACGTTATCCCGGATTCTGGTAGGCGCAGCCCCTGTGCCGCCGCGGAAGCCATCGATAGCGATGATATCTGCACCGCTTCTGGCGATGCCGCTGGCGATGGCAGCGATGTTATGGACAGCCGCAACTTTTACGATCACCGGTTTTTGATAGGAAGTTGCCTCCTTCAATGAATACACGAGCTGCCGCAGATCCTCGATGGAATAGATGTCGTGATGCGGTGCGGGGGAAATGGCGTCAGAACCCTCCGGCACCATCCTGGTGCGGGACACATCGCCTACAATTTTGGCTCCGGGGAGATGTCCGCCAATGCCGGGCTTTGCTCCCTGACCCATTTTGATTTCAATGGCGGCGCCAGCTTCCAGGTAATCTTCATGTACGCCAAACCGGCCAGAGGCCACCTGCACAATGGTATTTTCGCCGTAGCAGTAGAAATCTTCATGCAGTCCGCCTTCTCCGGTGTTGTAGTAAATGCCCAATGCCTGAGCAGCACGAGCAAGACTTTCATGGGCAGTATAGCTGATAGAGCCGTAACTCATGGCGGAAAACATCAGCGGCATGGACAGCGTCAGCTGCGGCGGCAGGTCGCATACCAGCTTTCCTGTCTCGTCCCGTTCGATCCGCTCTGGCTTTCGGCCCAGAAATACCCGGGTTTCCATTGGCTCCCGCAGAGGATCAATGGATGGGTTTGTCACCTGGGAGGCGTTGATTAGGATTTTGTCCCAATAAACAGGCAAGGGCTTTGGGTTTCCCATGGAGGAAAGCAGTACGCCGCCACTGCCTGCCTGCTTGTAAATTTCTCTGATAATATCATGGTTCCAATTGGCATTTTCCCGCAGACGGCAATCGCTTTTTACGATTTTCAGCGCCCGGGTGGGACAAAGAGATACACAGCGTTGACAATTGACGCATTTGGATTCGTCACTCAACATGATCTTTTGTTCGCTGTCATAAGAGTGCACTTCATTGGCACACTGATATTCACAAATTCGGCAGCGGGTGCACCGATTGTCGTTTCGCACCACTTCGTACTCCGGATAAAATGTTTGAATGTTCATACAAAAGCCCCTTCCTTCACACGGACGATTACCGGTTCACCGCCGGCAGGCGCATAGATATGCTCCACATCCGGTTCCATCATACGGATAGCCGCTTCTTCGCTGGCGATGAAGACTTTGTCGTCCTTTTCGGCTACCACCATGGAACGAAGCTTCAAACGGTCATTTAAAGCCATCAGCCCGCCGGAGAACCCCAGTACAATGGAGAACGGACCGGTGACCAAAAGACTGGGAAACATCTTACGAAGATATGCAAGGCGTTCCTGCTCCTGACGGGGGCATTTGGCAATGGTGCTCCAGAAGGGCGCCGCAATGACAGAGGCGGTTTCGGACAGCGTCAGACCCTGCCGACGAAGCAAATAGTCTGCGATATATGTAATAACCTCTGTGTCAGTCTGAAGTGTGCATTGATATCCGAACATTTCGATAAACCGGCGATTGGCGTCATAAGAGGAAATTTCCCCGTTGTGCACCACGGTGCGATCCAGCAGACCAAAAGGATGGGCACCGCCCCACCAGCCGGGTGTGTTCGTGGGATATCGCCCGTGGGCTGTCCAGGAATATGCTTTATATTCCTCCAGCCGGTAGAAGCGAGCCACATCTTCTGGAAACCCTACCGCCTTGAACACGCCCATATTCTTTCCGCAGGAAAATACATGGACGCCCTTAATGGATGTATTGAGATACATGACAGCCCTTGCCACGTACTCCTGCTCATCCAGCTGCATGGAGCGGAGCACCGAACGGAGCGGGGCGGCGAAATAGCGCCAGATCAATGGCTCATCTGTAATTTGAGGGATTTTCCGCGTGGGAATCTCCTCAACCCACACCAGTTCGAATTTTTCTTTCAGATACGCCTCACAGGCGGCCCGGCAGGAATGATTATCATAAAAAATATGAAAAGCGAACTCATCTTTGAAATCAGGGTAGATGCCGTAAGCGGCAAAACCGCCGCCCAAACCGTTGGAACGATCGTGCATCGGCTTCATACTCTGGGCAATGGCCTCGCCGGTCATTCGTTTTCCTTCTTTGGAAATGACCGCCGAAATGGCGCAGCCGGATGGGATTCGGATTTGACCTTCTAAGTGTTTCATTATATCTCCGTCCTTTCGGGGAATATCGCAACTGCAATGCCAAGATGCTTACGCATGGGCTGCGGTTTGCACGTGGGAACCGAAACAGAATGCATCTATTTCGGAGCATTGCTGCAAAATACAAAAAACGCCCATCCGAGGAAGGGTACACTTCTCCCGGATGAACGCCTTTGTTCACAATTGATATGATATCGCCGAAAAAGCGGTTTGTCAATGGAGAGTTGCGGAAGAAAAATAAATTTTTGCAATTTTACCATTGACAGACTGCAAAAACAGGTGTATATTATGCGACATGAAAGGCAATGGTGCCGCAGAGGAATTTCCTCTGACCGCCATTGCCTCTTTTTTATTTTCTGGAAAGGGTGAAAAAAGTGGCAACGGTAACCGATTATTTTGGAAGTCTCGTATTTGATGATCGAGTGATGAAAGCAAATCTTTCTGCGGATGTGTATCAATCGCTGAAAAAGACCATTGACGAAGGGGCACGGCTGGACCCATCTGTTGCAAATGCGGTTGCAGCGGCAATGAAAGATTGGGCAGTCAGTTTAGGGGCAACACATTTTACCCATTGGTTCCAGCCGATGACCGGCATCACAGCGGAAAAACACGACAGCTTTATCGGACCGGCACCCGATGGACGAGTCATTTTGGAGTTTTCCGGCAAAGAGTTGGTAAAAGGTGAGCCAGATGCCAGTTCCTTCCCTTCCGGGGGGCTGAGGGCCACTTTCGAAGCTCGGGGATACACCGCTTGGGATCCCACTTCATATGCATTTATCAAGGACAAGACATTGTGCATTCCCACGGCATTCTGCTCTTACAGCGGAGAAGCGCTGGATAAGAAAACCCCGCTGCTGCGGTCCATGGAAGCGCTCAACAAGCAGGCAATGCGTATTTTACGGCTGTTTGGAAACGACAGCGTGAAATGTGTCCGCACCTCGGTCGGCCCGGAACAGGAATATTTCCTGGTGGACAAGGAGATGTACCGGAAACGGAAAGATCTGATTTTCACCGGTCGAACTCTTTTTGGAGCAAAACCGCCCAAAGGACAGGAGATGGACGACCATTATTTCGGCGTGATTCAACCCCGGGTGGCAGCCTATATGGCAGAGCTGAACGAGACGCTGTGGAAGATGGGCGTGCTTGCTAAAACGGAACACAACGAAGTTGCACCGGCCCAGCACGAACTGGCGCCAATCTATACTACCACCAACATTGCCACGGACCACAATCAACTCACTATGGAAATGATGCAGAAGACCGCGGAAAAACATGGTTTGGTGTGTCTGCTTCACGAAAAGCCGTTTGCCGGTGTCAACGGGAGCGGGAAACACAACAACTGGTCCATTGCAACAGATACCGGCACAAACCTTCTGTCGCCCGGTGAGACGCCGTATGAAAATGCCCAATTTTTGCTGTTCCTCTGTGCGGTGATCCAGGCTGTGGATGAATATCAGGATTTACTGCGGATGTCAGTGGCCACCGCCGGAAACGACCATCGCTTGGGGGCAAACGAAGCGCCGCCCGCTGTGGTATCCATCTTTTTGGGAGATGAGCTCACAGCCATTTTGTCAGCCATCGAGCGGGATGTGCCGTACAACGCGACAGAAAAAACCCAGATGAAACTGGGCGTCCATGTACTGCCTCCTTTCCCAAAAGATGCCACCGACCGGAACCGCACCTCTCCTTTTGCATTTACCGGCAATAAGTTTGAGTTTCGGATGTTGGGCTCCTCTAATTCCATTGCCTGTGCCAATATTATGCTTAACGCCGCTGTTGCGGAAGTGCTGCAGCAGTATGCGGACCGGCTGGAACAGGCAAAAAACTTCGATTCAGAGCTGCATACGTTGATTCAAGACACCATTCGAGAGCATAAACGCATTATTTTTAACGGAAATGGGTATGACGATGCGTGGATCAAAGAGGCGGTGGAGCAGCGAGGCCTTTCCAATTTGCGTACCACGCCGGACTGCATGTCGGCGCTGCTGGCGCCCAAAAACATGGAAATGCTGATGGCGCAAAAGGTCTTTTCGGAAGCGGAATTAAATTCCCGATATGAAATTATGCTGGAGAACTATTGCAAAACGGTGATCATTGAAGCGCGTACCATGACGGACATGGCGCGGAAAGAAATTCTCCCCGCCGTGGAAACATATGTTTCGGATCTTGCCGCCGCGGCCAATGCAAAAAAAGCAGTCTGTGAAGAACTGACCTGCTGTTACGAAACGAAGCGGATTCGCAAGCTTTCGATGCTGATGGATCAGATCGACATGGGAGCGGAAGCCCTGGAAGATGCTTTGATTTCTGTTGGGATGATTCAAGATGTGGGCCAGCAGGCCGATCAGATTCGGGATGAACTTTTGCCGAAGATGAGTGAGTTAAGAGCGCCGGCAGATGAAGCGGAGACCTTGGTGGCAGAACGATATTGGCCGTTTCCCACTTATGGCGCATTGCTGTTTGGCGTGTAAAAAGGGGAGAGACCATGACAATAGAATTTTGGCTACTGATTGGGACTGCATTGATTTTTTGGATGCAGGCGGGATTTGCCATGGTAGAGACCGGCTTTACCAGAGCGAAAAATGCCGGCAACATCATCATGAAAAACCTGATGGACTTTTGCATTGGCACAATTGTCTTTTCTCTGCTGGGCTACACGTTGATGATGGGAGAAGATACTCTGGCCGGGTTGATCGGCCTGCCTAATATGGACTTATGGGCGAATTTTAAAACGTTTATCGCCAGCCCGGCGGAGGGGTTCACCGGCGCTACCACCTTTGTGTTTAACTTGGTGTTTTGTGCTACTACCGCTACCATCGTATCCGGCGCTATGGCAGAGCGCACCAAATTTTCGGCTTATTGCATCTATTCTGCCGTGATCTCCCTGTTTGTTTACCCCATTGAAGCGCATTGGATCTGGGGCGGCGGCTGGCTGAGTCAGATGGGCTTTCACGACTATGCCGGCTCCTGCGCGATCCATATGGTGGGCGGAATTGCCGCTCTGGTAGGCGCGATATTCCTGGGTCCCCGCATCGGAAAGTACGGACGGGATGAAACCGGGAGAGTGATCAAGGTTAACGCGATC
>JAFOJR010000149.1 GCA_017420125.1 Oscillospiraceae bacterium
GCTTGGCGGTGGAAACGGATTTGCTCATAGCAGAAGGCTTCATTGAGCCTCACTTTTTTGCAGGTTTTTCCGGCGGCCGGAAAAGTATTTTGCCCGGTGTGTGCAGCCGCACCACGGTTTTGGGAAACCATTGCAGCCGATTTATCGATGATCCCCATTCCCGTACGGGAATTTTGGCGGGAAACCCGATCCATCAGGATATGATGGCCGCGGCAAAAATGGCAAAGCTTCAGTATATTGTCAACGTGATTTTAAATGACGAAAAACGGGTGGTGGCAGCCTTTGCCGGCGCTTTTGATGCAGCCCATGCTGCGGGGTGCCAGCTTTTGGCCCAATATTGTCAGGTGGAGCCAAAAAAAAGAGGGCAGATTGTGATTACCTCCAACGGCGGCGCGCCCCTGGACCAAAATGTATACCAAGCTGTGAAAGGGTTGACAGCAGCAGAGGCTGCTGCTGCGCCCGGAGGCATTTTAATCATCTGTGCCCGCTGCGACAATGGTGTGGGTGGCGATGGATTTTACCAAACAATGAAAGGGTGCAGTGACGTTTCCGCTTTATTGGCAGAAATCAAGCGGACGCCGATGGAAGAAACAAAGCCGGACCAGTGGCAATACCAGATTTTGCTTCGAATGATGGAGCGTCACCGGATCATTTTTGTTGCAGATTCTTCCATGCAGAAGACCTTAGAAGATATGCATCTAGAGTATGCACCGACACTGGACGAAGCACTGGAGCGAGCCATCGACGAAAAGGGCGAGGATGCCCATGTAGTCGTAATTCCGGACGGCATTGCCGTAATCGTTACTCCTGAGGGATTGAAATCATAATCAGATAAACGGGGAAATACCCAAGCGCTTTTTGGAATAAAACAGCCCTGCTTCATCAGGAAAGGAAAAGCGGGAATTTCGCTTTCAGAAGGGTTTCGACACAAAATTGCGTGCAAATACCGGCAAAAATACTGGTGACTAAAATAACAGCGGCAATTTGACCAAACACGATGTTTTTTCGACAGCCTCCATGGTTTGTTTTCAGAACCATGGAGGCTGTTTGCAAATTGCTTGTGTCTGCGGTTGTCCGAATGTGATGGGAAAGTCTGCGCAACGGCTGATTTTCGCTGGGAGCATGTGGCGGGACAGAGTGGTAAAGAACATAACTGGAGACAGCATAACTTGAAGCGAAGTTTGTTAACGCTCGTGCAAAGATATAGAATCAATTGAAAACAGGCGTGTGAGAAGTTTACGCTCACACGCCTGCTGTCAATTGCGGCCTGGTGTTCAATTGTCCAGTTGTTGTGCTGCCTGAATCATAATGGCGCATTCCATTCGTTTTCGGAACAGGTGGCAGCCATATTCATAGATACCATTGATACTCCCTGTGGCATGGTATGCATTGGCGGCGCATCCCCCGGAACAATATAATTTAGCCCAGCAGGTTTTACACTCTTCCTTGGCATACACATTGCAGGCTTGGAAGCGCGCCTGCATGGCATGGTTGGTTACGCCGTCCCACACGTTACCCATGCTGTAGTTTGGATCCCCCACGAACTGATGGCAGGGGAACAGCTCACCCCATGGAGTGACGGCCAGATACTCTGTGCCGGAGCCGCAGCCGGAGATGCGTTTATAAATACACGGGCCAGCAGCCAGATCAATCATATAATGATAGAAAGTGAAACCACGGCCTTCTTTTTCCCGGCGCAGCATCTCTTTGGCCAATATTTCATACTGTTCATACAAAAGAGGCAAATCTTCTTCTGTCAGCGCATACGGATCGTTGGGGGGGCAGACGACAGGTTCCATGCTGAGCTGGGTAAATCCTAAGTCTGCCATGTGGAATAGATCATTGGTAAAGTCCACATTGTGGTGGGTGAATGTTCCCCGCATATAATAATCTCTTTGCCCGCGGCGGCGAACGAATTCCTGAAATTTAGGTACGATTTTGTCGTAGCTGCTTGCGCCGGTATAATCCTTTCGCAGACGATCGTGAACCTCTTTTCTTCCGTCCAGACTCAGCACCACGTTGTGCATTTCCCGGTTGGCGAATTCCATGATATCATCATCCAGCAGCAGGCCGTTTGTGGTGAGTGTGAACCGAAATACCTTGTGATGGATTTTTTCCTGGCTGCGTCCGTAGGCAACCAGCTGTTTTACCACGTCCCAGTTCATCAGCGGTTCTCCACCGAAAAAGTCCACCTCCAGATTGACCCGACTGCCCGACTGCTGGATTAAAAAGTCCAGTGCCTGCCTGCCGGTTTCAAACGACATGAGAGCCCGCTCGCCCTGATATTTGCCTTGGCTTGCAAAACAATA
>JAFOJR010000150.1 GCA_017420125.1 Oscillospiraceae bacterium
CAAACAGACCAGCAGACCGCAACTGCTTGTCGAAATAAGTGCGGGACTCAAAATCATTGAAGTTAATACAGGACATCAATCGCTCCAGCCAAGGGCCTTCTATGATCCAGGTGCCGTCTATTACTTGGATGTTCAACTCTTCGGCAGTTCCGGGTTCCGGTGGACGTTGGACGTATTCTGGCTCATAAACCCGCACAGGAGGTAATTTAGCCAACTCTCCTGCAATTGTTTTCACCAACTGATCCGTTCCCATATGCGCAGCGGCGGAAATGGGAAAAAACAGATATCCCTTTTCTTTTACATACGCCTCAAATTCTTTTAGCCGGGCCGAATCTTCTAAAATATCGCATTTATTTCCTGCTACAATCTGTGGACGAGTAGATAACTCTTCGCCATATTGCTTCAATTCTTCATTGATTGCTTCAAAGTCTGCAATCGGGTCACGCCCTTCACTACCAGACACGTCCACTACGTGTACCAGTAAGCGGCAGCGATCTACATGACGCAAGAAATCATGCCCCAGCCCTGCTCCTTCTGCTGCACCTTCAATCAAACCAGGGATGTCAGCCATAACAAAGGAGACACCTTCTGTCACATAAACCACGCCCAAATTGGGGAACAATGTAGTAAAATGATAATTTGCAATTTTCGGCTTGGCTTTGGAAACGGTGGATAATAAGGTGGACTTCCCTACATTGGGAAACCCTACCAAGCCCACATCCGCTAACAGTTTCAATTCTAATCGTACGTTCCGCTTTTCGCCGGCAAGACCTCCTTTGGCAAAACGGGGCGCCTGCCTGGTGGGCGTAGCAAAATGCTGATTACCCCAACCACCTTTTCCGCCTTTGGCCAATACATATGGTTGGTCGTCCGACATATCCTTGATAATCTCTCCGGTTTCTTCGTCTCGAACCACCGTTCCTCTGGGCACACGGATGATAAGGGAGGTGCCATCCTTTCCAGTTTTCCGCCCTCCGGACCCATCTTTTCCATTTTCGGCGGTATATTTTCGTTTATATCGAAAGTCCATCAAAGTAGATAAATGATCGTCTACTTTCAAAATTACATCTCCGCCTCGACCGCCATCGCCTCCGTCTGGCCCGCCCGCCGGGACATATTTTTCCCGATGGAAAGAAACGACACCATTTCCACCTTTCCCAGCTGTGACCATAATTTTCGCAGTGTCAATAAATGCAGACATATATTCCCCCCTCTTACAAAAAGAAAACGAGGAACCGTCAAATTTGATCGCGTTCTCTCTGCTACAACGTTCCTGCAGCAAAGTTGTTCCACGTCGCTTTTGCCTGGCTCCTCGTAAATGAATTGTTGTTACTGGGCAATTTCCTCATACACGGAAACTTGTTTCCGGTCTTTTCCCAAACGTTCAAACCGAACACGTCCGGTTTTCAACGCAAACAGTGTATCGTCGCTGCCGCGGCCAACATTGACACCGGGGTGAATTTTCGTGCCGCGCTGGCGCACCAAAATGTTGCCCGCCAGAACAACCTGGCCATCTGCACGTTTTACGCCCAAACGTTTGGACTCGGAATCACGGCCATTTCGAGTGGAGCCTACGCCCTTTTTGTGCGCAAAAAACTGAAGACTAATCTGAAGCATTTTTACACCTCCAAGACAGTAATATTTTCTGGATATTCTTCGCTGATTCTGGATAGAGAAATCATCATCGCCGTCAAAACCGCCTGGCAAACCCCTTCTGTGTCCGCATCTAAATAATTTGGTAAACGAAGGGAAACAGAAGCATCTTCCTGATGAATGGATACTGCGGCTTCTGCCCCTGCAACGTCATTGACAGCACATTCCGCCATGCGTACCACGCTGCTGACAGCGGCACAGACGATATCCTCTCCTTCTGGAGCAAGCCCACTGTGTCCTTGGCAAGTGAAGCCGACCACGCGCGCGCCCTCCATGTTAAATGATACAGTAATCACAGGGATATTTTGCCGATTTCCACTTTTGTGTACGGCTGACGATGACCCTGACGTCTCCGATATCCCTTCTTGGGGATGTACTTGAAGATCATAACTTTTTTGTTCTTACCATTCTTCACGACGGTTGCGGAAACAGTTGCGCCCTCCACCATAGGAGAACCAAAGGTCTGCTTGTCATCATCCAGCACGGCCAAAACCTTGTCAAATACCACATTCGCTCCGGCTTCTGCTTCCAACTTTTCGATGAAAATCACATCGCCTTCTGCGACTTTATACTGCTTTCCACCCGTTTCAATAATTGCGTGCATCAATCCTGCACCTCTCTTCATTTGAGTCTCGCTCTCGGGGGTGAGAATTTCTTCTTCTTTTAACCCATTCAAAGCGGCTTTTCTATTCTATCAATTCCCCGAAAGATTGTCAAGGAAATTTTATCATTTCCTTTGCCTTTCCACGGTTTTCTCTGTTTTATTTTGATTCCGGTGCAATATCGTCCAGCATTTCTACTCGACGGGCGTGGCGGCCTCCTTCAAATTCTGTATGCAGCCAAACATCTACAATTTTTTCTGCCAAAGCTGGGTCAACTACTCGCCCGCCCAGACAGAGAATATTGGCATTATTATGCCGGCGAGACATTTCTGCAGAATACGGCTCCGAGCAAACCACCGCCCGAATCCCTTTTACACGATTGGCCGCCAGAGAAATGCCAATACCCGTACCGCAGAACAGCAATCCCTTTTCACAGGCACCAGACGCTACTGCCCGTGCCACTTTCTCCCCATAAACAGGATAGTCACAGCTTTCTGTATCATATGTGCCGAAATCCTGATATTCATATCCTTTCTTTTCCAAATATGCAAGAACTTCCTGCTTTAAAGCAAAACCGCCATGGTCACAGCCAACTGCTATCATAAGTAGTTCCTCCTCATTTATAAACCGGGTGAAATTGCGGTGTATGGTTTTCATACGCCGCAACATATCGGAATTTTTCCCGTTCTAACAGGCAATATGCATCGAACACACCAAGTCCCACGTGGTTCGGCTGATGTGCATCAGAACCAACAGTAATAATCTCTCCACCCAAATCTCGATACAACCGCAGCAAAGGCCGCCACTCTTCTACGCTCCTACCCCGGTCTGTATTTACTTCGATCCCTTTTCCTTTGGAAATTACTGCGCGAAAAATAGCAGCAAGCTGATCCCGATATCGGTTAAAATTTACATCTTGCCTGTCTCGTCTGCGCATATATCGAAGCGGATACAGGATATGTCCTAAAACATCAAAACACCCTGCTTCTGCCAACAAATACAGCTGGATAAAATAGTCATCCAAATCCCGATAGCACTGATCTTTCGTAGCGTATTTCGTGAAATAATAATCTGCGCCACCAGCTTTTCGGCTCAAATTATGCTGTGAGCCGATCACAAAATCCAAACTTGGATGATCTGCAATTTTTTTGGCGGCAGTAAAGTCCTCCGGTGCTTCCCCCAATTCAATACCAAACCGGATAACCAACCCCGTAATATCAGGTCTGCCAGCAAATTCTGTCTCCAATGGTCCCCAGCTGAAAGAAGGAGTAAAGTTTCCTTCCAGATCCAGCAGGTCGCAATGATCCGTCATGCAAATTTCGGAAAGGCCGGCTTCCCCCGCCGCTGCTGCCATTTCCGCCAGAGATGCACTGCCATCAGGAGAACAATGGGTATGTGTATGAAAATCTGTCAAATACATCTTGACTCTCCTTATTTACTGAAATCAAAGGTCTATTTTTTTCTCCACCGAACAAGCAGGATGTTGCCTTTAAAACGGCCATGTCGGTAACCACCGCAAGAAGTTGGTTCCATACCATGCAGGGACAGCCAAGCCGGTTAAAACAGGATAGAAACAACCGTACAGGAATACTGTTCCGCCAGTAAAGCCATAAACTGCCGCCTTGTATCTTCCTTGTCTGGCCTCCCAAATCTCATGAAACACATAGGTAATGGCAAAGGTCAAAAACAGGATACAAGGGAAATAGTGGTAAGCAAAGGTAGGTCGATGAATGGGAATCCAAAAGACCAATTGAGACAAATACCCAATGAGAATAAACAGTGCAATACCAGATTTTGTTTTAATGGTTCGCCATATCAATGCCAAAACAGAAAGCAGACCGCCCCAGCAGACAAACGGATTGGAAAACGCCCCAAACGCAGATTTCATTCCATTCCCCACCTCATTGTCCAGATAATATAAAATCGGCCGAATGTTAAAAATCCACTGCCACCATTTTGATGCATACGGATGTTCCTGGGTGACTCCTTGGTGATAGGTAAACATAAACACCTGATTTTCCCAAATCAACTGGAAGTTCAAAGGTTCTCCTTTTGCTGATGCATAAGGCAGGTAGGAGAGACAGTAGATCGCGCACGGTACAATCAAAAAGAAGCCTACGCAGATGAAAAACGTCTTCAGCAACCACCGACGATAGTCTTCACGGGCTTGCGTGGGAACTTCCACATCCGTCGCCTGCGTCATATCTTGTGCTTTTGCCGTACGGTATCGCAAAATCAGTGAGATAAAAAGCAAAACTGCGAGCCCGGCACCACTGTAAATTACTGTCCATTTGCTGGCAGCACCAATGCCGAAAAACAAGCCGGACAACATCAACGGCACCGCTGTCTTTCGAAACGGCGCGCCGGTTGGCGTTGTGAGAAAGCGGTACATAAAATAGTACGTCAGCAAAATAAAGAACACCGCGTAAGTATCGATGGTTGCAATTCGTGTCTGGGTCAAATGCATAAAATCAAAAGCAAACAGCGCCGTACCGCAAAATGCCACAGGTGTTTTCCCAAACATGTTTTTAAAAAAAAGATATAGAATGGGCAGCATCAAAACACCGAACAAAGTTCCCATAAAACGCCATCCGAAAGGCGTCATACCGAACAGCCGGATACCAATACTCAAAATCAGTTTTCCGAGCGGCGGATGAGACACTTCATATGGATATACGTTTCGAATATGTTCATAAGC
>JAFOJR010000151.1 GCA_017420125.1 Oscillospiraceae bacterium
GAACGAAGATGTCTACCGCTATTTCATTGGCCGGGCTGACCAATCGGTAAATGAAAAAGTAATGCTGACCCGCATTGACCAGCAGCTTCGGGTGACCAAGACAATTCTAGACTGCCACAAATTGGCGGACATCGAGGAAATCTACCCCAAACTGGCCAAATATATGTTTCGTTACATTTCCATGATGATGGCCATCTACTCTATTCTGCTGATGCTGGACGGAAGCCGGGATGCGTTAAAGGAAAAAGACGACCTTTGGGATTACGTGAAAAATTTAGACCCTGTTCTGTACCGCAAACTGCGCACCATGAGTTTAAACGCACCCATGCGGCTGCCCGGCCCGCCCGGACGGAAAATCTGTATTTCTGCCTATCGTCTGGCACGGAAAATTTATAAATTCAACTGAGCGGGGAAGGTTTCCCGCCACCGGCCTTTTAAACCGAAAAAGCGCGTTCTGCCCAAAGGACAGAACGCGCTTTTCTTTTTTGTCATTTCTTTTTACATCAGCTTGGTTGTGTAATAAACAATCAAAATGATCAGATAGGCTCCCAGCAAAAACAGGAGGAAATATGCGGCCACAGGGCCCAGGAGCATCGCTGCCAACAGCGCCGCGATGCCTAAAATACAGGTGGCATACAGCAGGGGATATTTGGCCTTTTTGGACAAAACCCGGTAGGACCGGCCAAACAGCTTTGCCATCCCATCGGATTTGGACAGCCGCCATGCCAGCAGACCGCAGACAGCCAGCACTACAGCAGCTACTGCCGCCAGCACCCACAAGGTTCCCATTCGATTTACATTGCCCCACGCGCGGCGAGCCGTCCAGAGAACCAGCAGGACCACTGTCCCCAGTACTACGGAAGCAAAACAATCCCGGGGGTAAATATAGTAAATCAGGCCCAGCACCAAGATCACCGGAATCAGGTAGCACAGATATTTTGCACCGTGAGGATAGAAATATTCCATCCACTGGCAGGCCACCCATCCCGCCGCCCCGGCCAAAAAGAGAAATGCGCCAAGGGAAGCTTTTTCCCGCTTCAGCCGAGTGATAAACAGGATGATCCCCAACACCGCCACAGCAATGGAAACGTAGCTGATCACGCGGACAATGGTATGCGCCGTCATAAACGTTCCCGCATAGAGATAGAGCCGGTTGAGCACCAAACAGATGACTTCTGCCACAAAGGCAACCAGAAACATAATTAAAATTTTATTGAAGATCATCTCATCTCTTTTCGCAGCTGAAGACTGTTTTTTCATGGAGTTGATTCCGCCCTTTCTATCGCAATTCACTTGTACAGCACAAATGAACATTTTAATACCTAGCCATTCATTTTATCAGAAAATTCTTTTCTTTGCAATAGAAAAAGCATTCCTTTCTTTCCAGATGCTGCCCCTCTCTGCTTTTTCTCAACAATACTTTTTTATCCTCCCTCGGCCACCATATAGAGTTTGCCTGTGTCCGGATCGATGAATACCGTGCCGTATTGCTGCAGGCCGTCTGCGCTGACTGCATCCTGTCCTGCCGCATCAGAGACATCCTGGGTGATTTCCTGCCGAGCAGGCGATGTATCCACAGAATCCGCCTGGGAAACGTCCAAATTCCAATAGGTAATCAGCGCCAGCATCAGCCCACAGGCAAACACCAGCATCACATCCGCCAGATTGGCCAGCCCGTCCATGGGGTTCACTTCTTCTCCGGCAGGGGTCTGTTTTTTTCTTCCAAGTCCATATTTACGCTGCATGTTCCATCCCCTCCAAAAGACTTTCCATCACTGCGTCCAGTTGTCCCATATATCTGGCATACCAGCGCTTTCGTATCAGTGAAATTACCGTGGCCACTGCAGCGGCGATCAGACCGGCAACTGTGGTGTCAAAAGCGGTCAGCAGTGAGGTGGACAGCGTATACGTGTCACCCCGTCCCAATGCGATAATCCCGGGGCCCAGCGGGATCAGCGTTCCCAGCAGGCCAAACATGGGTCCCAGTTTCATTACCAGATCTGTTATCTTTACCCGAAGGTCATACCGGGCCTTTTCCGACTCCAGCAGTTCTACTGCCAGCGCTTCCCGCTTCCGTTCCGACAATTCCGTCTGTGCACAGACCGTCAGAAGTGCTTTCTTCTGCCGTTTCAGCAGAGCACTTTCGGAAATCACATCTGACAACGGTTTTTGGGGCTTTTCCAGTTCGTTCAGGAGCTCCGGCAGCCTTGCTTTCATGTGGAGCCGTTCGGTAAACAGCTCTGCAATGAGCGTCCCCAACATGACAATGGTCACAGCAATCAGCAAAAGTAAAATCAAGATCACCGGGGTTTGCAGCGCGGCAGAAACCGCTCGTAGCGCATCACTTAAATTCCAATTCATTCTTTCTCACTCTCCTGTGGTTCTCTTTCGTTAAGTTGGGCCTGCAAAAAGGCCAATGCAGCAGGATAAACCTGGTGGAGGTTCTCTTGGGTAAGATAAAAACAGACTGCTTTAGGATGGTTCCGCACCTGGGCAAGAAACGGTGTGTCCTTGTCCCGCACAGAAGCCAAAATGGGAATTTCTCCATCCAGGGCATTTTGCACAGCGGAACAAAATCGGGGCGACCGGCTTTCCATCGGCCCGATTTCGTCCAAAAGCAGCAGCCCGTCTTTCTCCGCCTGCTCAATCAGATAGGCATAGCGTTCAAATACCTGGGGATATGCTGTGGCTTGCCGGTCACGGCACCAGCCCAGCAGATTTTCCGGGCGCCGAATGCGGACGCCGGCTGCCGGATAGATGTAAATGGGTGCATTCCCCGTTTCATCCGGCGCTTCTTTCACGCTGCGGTAGCCATACAGCGGCGGGCAGGGCGCGAGCTGATTTAAGATTCGGTCAATCAGCTCGCGCCGGGGCATTTCGTTACTTCCCACAATCAGCGTGTGCATTTCTTTTTCCTCCCCACATTTGCATAAAATGCCGCAGCATAGGCACCGCCGCTGCCCGCCAGCAGGATGCCGGAGGCAATCCCCATGGGAAGCACAGCGCTGTTTTCCAGCTGGATTTCTCCCAGCTCTTCCGCGGTATCGCTCATATCTTTTTCCCGCCAGTTCTGCACACCGCCGGTCTCGCTTTCCGCCAATGTCACCGGTTGAAAAAGCGGCGCGGCAACGGAAACCTCTTCCACCGGCTCCACTGCCGGAGGCGTGCTGGACCCAGGAACTGCGGTTCCCTTGGAGCCCTGTTTCCCAGATGTTTTGGCGCCGGGCTTTGTTCCCTTTCCCGTTCCCGCGGGGCTGACGGGCTTCTGCCCTTCCGGATTTGTTTCCGCCGGATTTGTTTCCACCGGACTTGTTTCCGCCGGGCTTGTTTCCGCCGGGAGCGGCTGGCTGTTCTCCGGCGGCGCTTCTGAGGGGGGCGGTGACTCTGTAACGGCGGGTGCCCCGCCGGTTCCGTTTACGGTGAGGCTGGCTGTGGCACCGGCAAAGCTGGCTGTGATGACCGCACTTCCCTCGCCGTGGATGGTGATGTTGCCCTCTGCGTCCACTGTCGCCACGCTTTCGTCGCTGGAAGACCATATCACCTTCTCGTTGGCCAATACGGCGCTGTCAGCGCGAATACTGGCCTCTGTGCGCAGGACGCTGCCCACTTCCCCTTCCAGAACGGAGGCGTCCAGCGTCATGGTAGGCGCGCCCCCCAACTGCACTTCAATCTCATGGATCCACTTGGCGCTGCGGTTGGCGGTTCGGGTTGACGTATCGGTTTGGCCGAAGATCAGCCGAAAGCGGGTATTGGTATTGAGATTGGTGTAATCGCTGCCAAAGACCGCTCCGGCGATGCAGCGGTTCAAGTCGTCCGCCAAGGCAAGCACCGTATCCACCGGCTCGGCCACAGCGGCGGCCGATTCGTTTCCCCGACCTGTTTCCTCGTTGAAGTTTTCCGGCAGAGAATAGTAGCAATAACGAGGTGTGTCGATCAACTCCGCTTTGGAATAGCTGGTATAATACCCGCCGGTGGTTTTGTCTTTTGTATAAAAATAGAAGGTTTCGATGGAATTGAGGTCAATACCGGCAGCTTCCATCACATCTGACAACCGCACCCCTGCC
>JAFOJR010000152.1 GCA_017420125.1 Oscillospiraceae bacterium
CCGACAGGGAGGCACGAAAAGTCGCATCTCCTGTCGGTTTTTTGGTTTAAAGCACGTCTTTTGTTGCTCGAGATAAAATGTCTGACCGAATCGAGACTGTCAAATCCGGCATATTTTCCGGGCAGCATGCCCGGAGATTTTCCAGGGTCCAGATAACGGCACCCATCCGAGCCATATCTTCCAAATTGACCCGCTGAATTTCCTCTGTTTGAGAGGAGGTGCAGTCTGACAGAACAATGACGTTGTAATCCAGCGCATTGGCATCATAGCAAGTTGTGCGGATACAGTTCGGAGTAGTTGTCCCTGCAAGGATCACCGTGCGGATTCCCAAGCGGCGCAGAATTAAATCCAGTTCCGTTTAAAAAAAAGCGCTCCAGCGAGGTTTGATAATCGTATAGTCCCCTGGCTGAGGACGAAGTGCATCTGGTTCCTGGGCACTCCAGGAATCAGGAGAAAGACCTCGCCCGCCTTGTACCCATTGAGAATATCGGGTGTTTTCCACATCGCTGCCGTCTGCACGGTAGTGCCGCTTGATGAAGAAAACGGGGATTTCCTTTTTCCGCGCAATTCGAATGGCCTCTGCACAGGATGGAACCGTTGCGGCTGCATTACGAATGCAGTGGATGGAATCTGGATGCAGAAATCCATACTGCATATCGATCAGCAGGAAGGCGACTTTTGTTTCATGGCTCATGGAAAAGACCTCCTGTTGAAAGTGGAGGGACTTTAAACAACAATTAGTTGATAATCCCGGTTGCCCAAGCCGATTTTTTCGGCATGATCCAAACAGCTGCGCCATTCTGATTCCGGCGTGGAATTTTTAAAATGATCATGATGATCATGAAAATCAGGTTTTGCCATATTGTTAGCCAATTGGCTGCCAGGTATGGGGGACGCTGCCAGACAGGCATCCACGCAGGCTTGGTCTAAAGCCAAGGGATCGAAAGAAGCAAACATACCTAAATTTGGAAGGATAGGCACGTCATTTTCTCCGTGGCAGTCACAATTGGGAGAAACGTCCACCACCAGGGAAATATGGAATTGAGGCCGACCGTGCACTACTGCCTTTGCATATTCAGCCATACGGCGGTTCAGTTCTTCGTTGGCATTATCGTTGTGAAAAGCGATCGCATCGAAATTGCAGGCCCCCAGACAGCGGCCACAGCCTACGCAATTTGCCTGATCCACCGCCATTTTTTTGGTTTTTTCATTAAACACAAGGCCTTGGTTGGCACATTCTTTCTGACATTTCCGGCAACCGCGGCACAATTTCTCTTTAATATAGGGTTTTCCACTGCTGTGCTGATCTTTTTTACCAGCGCGGGAGCCGCATCCCATGCCGATATTTTTGATAGTGCCTCCAAAGCCAGTCATTTCATGGCCCTTGAAATGTGTCAGGCTGATGAATATATCTGCATCCATGATGGCGCGGCCGATTTTTGCCTCTTTCACCAGTTCACCGCCCACAACGGGAACGGCAATGTCATCCGTGCCTTTTAATCCATCGCCAATTAAAATGGGGCAGCCCACTGTGAGGGGAGTAAATCCATTTTCCCAGGCGCATTCCAAGTGCTCCAACGCGTTTTTCCGGCTGCCGGGATACATGGTATTACAGTCGGTCAAAAACGGCTTTCCGCCCAATTCTTTTACTACATCTGCTACCGCCCTTGCATAATTTGGGCGAAGGTAACTGATATTACCCAACTCGCCAAAATGCATTTTGATGGCAACAAATTTTCCTTCCATATCAATTTGTTCAATACCTGCTTTTTTGATCAGCTTTTTCAGCTTTACAGGAAGGCCGTCTCCAAAAGCAATGGTATGAAAATCCGTGAAATAGACAGTTGATTTCTCCATATACAATGCACCCTCACTTTGTGTTCTTATAATTTAATCATACCGTTCCTTTGCGTGTTCCCATCCCTCGTTTTTATTGTAGCATACTTTTTTTGTGCGTCAAGAAAAGAAACCGG
>JAFOJR010000153.1 GCA_017420125.1 Oscillospiraceae bacterium
ATCTGCCAACAAACGTGCAGAATCCGGAATATCCCTGCAGAAAAGTTCTAATTCAGAAGGATCTGCCACATGTAAAATCAGCGGATTGTCTTGCGGCCGGTCTTTTGCTTGAAAAATTCTGGCTGCTGCCTGCGCATCTAAACCGTTTGCTCCCAACCCATACACCGTCTCTGTCGGGAAAATGACCAATCCGCCGGTGCGAATGATGGCTACTGCCGCAGAAACGGCCTCTTTCATTTGTGATCCTTCTGTTGCATGAAAAATTCGTGTTTCCATCTCATTCTCCATCTGCTTCGCTGGCGCTCAGTTTTTCCGCTTGATCTGCTGTAACCAATGCATCCACCAGTTCATCCAAATCTCCATTCATGATGGCATCGATCTTATATAGCGTCAAGCCGATTCGATGGTCTGTCACCCGTCCCTGCGGAAAATTATATGTTCTGATTCGTTCATTCCGCATTCCGGTTCCCACTTGGGATTTTCGCTCTGCTGCAATTGCTGACGTTTGTTTTTCCCGCTCTGCTTCCAGCAATTTAGAGCGCAAAACTTTCATCGCTTTGTCCCGGTTTTTATGCTGACTTCGTTCGTCCTGGCATTCTACTACAAGTCCCGTAGGCAAATGGGTAATGCGGATTGCAGATTCTGTCTTGTTAACATGCTGCCCACCTGCTCCGGAGGAACGAAATGTATCAATCTGCAAATCTCCCGGGTTGATCTCCAGTTCCACTTCTTCTGCTTCCGGCAGCACTGCTACAGTTACCGTAGAAGTATGCACGCGCCCGCCGGATTCCGTATCTGGAACGCGCTGTACCCGGTGAACACCAGATTCGAATTTCAATCTGGAATAAGCGCCGCTGCCTTCGATTAAAAATTCAATTTCTTTCACGCCGCCCAGTTCTGTTTCATTTAGATTCATGATTTCAATTTTCCAATGGTTCCGCTCTGCATACATGGTATACATCCGATAGAGGGAATGGGCAAACAGCGCCGCTTCTTCCCCACCGGCTCCTCCACGGATTTCCACAATGACGTTTTTTTCATCATTGGGGTCACGGGGCAAGAGCAAAATTTTCAGTTCCTCCTGCAGACGCTCCATTTCCTGTTTGGCTTCTTCCAGTTCTTCCTGCACCATTTCTTTAAAGTCCGGCTCCAGATTTCCGGCATTCAAAAGATCTTTTGCTTCTGCTTCTCTTGTTTCCGCAGTACGATATGCTCTGTAATGCATAATGATGGGCGACAAGTCCTTTTGCTCTTTTGCAATTTTGGCCACTTGGAGGGGGTCAGAATATATTTCTGGCAGTGCAAGTTGCTGCTCCAGCTCATTGTAATGAACTTCAATTTGTTTTAACTTTTCCAACATAAATCTCAAAACCCTTCCTTTTGGTTATGAAATGGGAGAGAATATCACCTGCTTTAACAGGGCAAATGCTTCTCGCATAAAATAATTTACCCGCAAGATGAAATACGGCGTTTCCGCCGCAATCCCAACTGTCTTCATCCCATAAGCTTCTGCAATTTTTCGCGCACGATACAGATGGAATTCGCTGGTCACTACTGCAACTGTTTTATGCGGTATCCCTTCCTGTTCCATTTTCTTCTTGGAATACGCCATGTTTTCCTCTGTATTCCGCGCCTGATCTTCCATATAAATTTGGTGTTCCGGCAATCCATGCGCCAGCAGATACTGTTTCATCGCTGCCGCTTCTGAAAGAGCCTCTCCTCTCCCCTGTCCACCAGAAACAACCACCGGTATTTCTTCGTGCGCATTTAAATATGCCAGCGCGGCATCCAAGCGGTTCTGCAGTGTTAAAGAAGGAACTGTTCCATCCACTCCGGCACCTAAAATAAGGAGACAATCGGCATGCTCCCGGTTCTCGGTTCGAGCTCCGGAAAGAACAAACCCTTCCGCTACTAAAAATAACGCAAATA
>JAFOJR010000154.1 GCA_017420125.1 Oscillospiraceae bacterium
CTGAAGGAAAAGCTGGAAGCAGTTGGCGCTACCGTAGAACTGAAGTAATTTCGGTAAGTATTTCACGTTGTTTCCAAGTAAAAGATGCTTCCGCGGCAATGCGGGAGCATCTTTTTATTTGACAGAGCCGACTTTCAGCGGGAAAGATTTTGAAAAAAACAGGCTTGTGCTTGCAAGCAGAGATGTTTTACGTTATAATAGCACCATTGTGAATTGACTTTCGCAGAAACTATCTGGAACAGATACAAGGAAAAGAGCGCTTCCAGCGAGGAGCCATCTTCTCCACCAGAAATGAGAGGAAGGAAGTTATGAGTAAGGCAAAGCAGAAAGGGCGCGGCGCTGAGCCGGCAAAGAAAAAAGCCGGCATCATTGCAATTGTAGCCGCAGTGGTTGTGGCCATCATCGCTTTGATCGTTTGGCAGTCGGGCATTTTGAACAGATCGAAAACGGCTGTTATCATAGGGGAAGAGAGCTATCCCGTGGGTGTGGCGCAAGTTTATTATCGCAGCGCCTATAACCAATTTATGAATACATATGGAGCATATGCCTCGTCATTTGGTCTGGATACCAGCCTGCCGCTGGATCAGCAGCCTTACGGCGAGGATGGAAAAACCTGGGCAGATTATTTTAAAGATGCTGGCGTGGAAATGATGCAGCGTGTTATCATCCTGTCCACCAAGGCAAAAGAAGAGGGTGTTTCTCTGTCAGAGAAAAGCCAGGCATATCTGCAGGACATGAAAGATCAGATCAAGGCATATTGTGTGAACAACAATATTACAAAAGCCACTTATTTTGCGTCGTACGGCACGGGTGTTACGGAAAAATTGTATTTCGAGCAGATGGAAAATATGCTTCTGGCAGACGACTATGCTGCATATTGGGTTGACCAGCAGCAGTATACAGACGAGGAAATCCAGGCGTATTACAATGAACACCCGGACGATTTTGACGCTGCCACTTATCGGTACTTTTTCTTCAACGGCACGCCGGAAACGCAGACTGACGAGAACGGCAACGCTGTGGAGGCAACCGAAGAGGAAACTGCAGCTGCAATGGAACAGGCCGCTGCACAGGCTGCAGAAATGGAAAAACGCCTGAAGGCCGGAGAAGACTTTACAGCGTTGGCGCAGGAGTTTGCAGGGGAAGAGAACGCAGAGACATATGCGGAAGCCTCTGCCAGTACCATGACAGATGTCACTGCCGCTTCTATGAACAACGCCAATTATAAAGAATGGGTCTTTGCGGAGGATCGTCAGGAAGGGGATATCACCGTATCGGAAGAGGCCGCCGGTTACTATGTGCTGCAATTTATCAGCAGCGGCCGGCATGAATATCCTTCCATGAATGTTCGTCAGATTTTTGTAGCCGCCAAGACGCTGGAAGACGGCACGACGATTACAGATGAGCAGCTTGCCGCCACGAAAGCAGAGGCAGAGGCGCTGCTGGCGCAGTGGCAGAGCGGCGACAAGACGGAAGACAGTTTTGCCGCTTTGGCAGATAATTACACGGGCGATGCAACGGTTACGGGCGAGCTGTACAAACAGGCCGGGAAGAGCGGTTTGCCGTCAGCTGTGAGCAACTGGGTCTTTGCCGAAGGCCGCCAGGCGGGAGAGGCCGCCGTGGTGGAAGCAGAAAACGGAAGCTACATTGTGTATATCGTAAGCGAAGATATGCCTTACTGGATGGTTCAGGTAAAAAGCACCTTGCAAGACGAAGCATATCATACCTGGTATGAGGAAATAAAAGCACAATATCCCGCAGAACAGGTGGAAAGCGGTATGCGATACGTAAAGTAATCATACATTTGTTGCGGAACAATCAAAAAAACCTCGCAGAGTTTTACGTCTGCGAGGTTTTTAAATGGAGGAAATATGGACTGGGAAAAAACGGCATTTTTGCGCACGGAAATGATCTTGGGTGCGCAGGCGATGGAGCGGCTTCAGGCATCTCATGTTATCGTGTTTGGACTGGGCGGCGTAGGCGGCTACGTGGCAGAGGGCTTGGCGCGATCCGGCGTGGGAAAGCTGACGTTGGTAGATCATGACACCATTGGCATTACCAATTTAAACCGCCAAATCGGAGCACTGCATTCCACGCTGGGAAAGCAAAAGGCGGAAGTGACCGCCCAACGGGTGCTGGACATCAACCCTGCCTGTCAGGTTTATCCCCGGGTGGAATTTTATGACGCGGACAGCCGGGAACGTTTTTTTGGGGACACGACATATGATTACATAGTGGATGCGATTGATTTGGTGTCCTGCAAGCTGGACTTGATTGAAACCGCCCTTGCCCACGGCATTCCGATGATTTCTTCCATGGGGACAGGCAATAAGCTGGATGCTTCCGGGTTTCGGGTGGCGGACATTGCCGAAACCAGCGGCTGCCCTTTGGCGCGGATCGTGCGAAAGGAATTGCGGAAGCGAGGGATTTTTCACCACAAAGTGGTCTATTCGCCCGAGCTGCCTATGCCAACAGAGCAGAAAGAAGCGCCGCCGCCCGGCCGCCGCAGCGTTCCGGCCAGTGTGGCGTGGGTACCGGCCTGCGCCGGGTTGATGATTGCCGGCGCTGTGATAACAGATTTATGTGAAATGGGATAAAAGGGAAAAGGGACGGCTCTGCCGTCCCTTTTCCCTTTTATCTTTCTCGTTCTACGGGGTCGCGATCCCGGAACAGGAGAGAAATACACCAGAGGGCAGCCAGCCCCACCAAGGTGTAAATAACGCGGCTGACGGAAGAAGTTATTCCGCCGCAGACATATGCAACAATATCGAATTGAAACAAGCCGATGCTGCCCCAATTCAGGCCGCCGATAATTGCCAAAATCAGTGCGATTCTATCCATAATCATAAATTGAGACTCCTCTCTTCTGATATAAAACCAAAAAACTATGGGAAAAAGCAGGTTTGCATTTCATATAGTGACGACATGAAATAGCCTTTCCGGCTTTTTTGAAATTATACAAGAATCTGTGAAAGGATGCGAGAGGGGAAAAATATTCTTTTTTCTCCAAAAAATAAGGGAAACAGTGTTAGAAAAAGGAGCAATAGGGAGAAAGCAATGCAGGTTTCAGAAGTTTTTCTTGCAAAGAAGTTGAATTGTAGTATAATGTAGAAACTATAGAAACTTGTATGAATTTTTAAAATGAAGTATAGAAAGGATGAAGCCTCATGTTACAATATGATTCGCTTTTGTCAAAGCGTGCTTTGGGCTTGCAGCCCTCCGGGATCCGGGAATTTTTTGACATTATGGCGGAAATGGAAGATGTGATTTCTCTGGGCGTAGGCGAACCGGATTTCGTCACACCGGATCATATCCGTGCCAAGGGGATAGAATCTTTGAAAGAGGGGCACACCAAATATACTTCCAACGCCGGCATGACGGAACTGCGAAAAGAAATTTCTGCTTATATGGATCGCACGTTTGGTTTGCATTATGACCCCATCGGAGAAATTTGCGTTACGGTGGGAGGCAGCGAAGCCATTGATCTGATTATCCGTGCTTTGATCAATTGGGGCGATGAGGTTATTATTCCCACGCCGTCTTTTGTCTGCTATGGCCCCCTGGTGGAGCTGGCCGGCGGCGTGCCGGTTTATGTGGAAACAAAGGTAGAAAACGAGTTCTGCCTGACCGCCCAAGAGTTGCGGGATGCCATCACCGAAAAAACAAAACTGCTTGTTTTGCCGTATCCCAGCAATCCAACGGGCGGCATTATGGAAAAAGCCGATTTGGAAGCATTGGCAGAAGTTTTGAAAGACACCAATATCATGGTGCTTTCCGATGAGATTTATGCAGAACTGACCTATGGCAGAAAACATGTGTCCATTGCCAACATCCCGGGGATGTATGAGCGGACAGTGATCGCCAGCGGTTTTTCCAAAGCCTTTGCCATGACTGGGTGGCGGATGGGTTATGCCTGCGGTGCAGAAGCCCTGATCGAACAGGTGACGAAAATCCACCAGTATGGTATTATGTCTGCTCCTACGATGAGCCAGTATGCTGCCATCGAAGCCATGCGCATCGGGATGGAAGATATCGTTGTGATGAGGGAATCCTATAACGAACGGCGGCAAATGATTGTAGACGGACTGCGCAAGATTGGTTTTGACTGCTTC
>JAFOJR010000155.1 GCA_017420125.1 Oscillospiraceae bacterium
GATAGCCTTTTTTCAAGCGAAGATAAGGCGGCTTTAAACGTTGATGCGCCAAACGTTTTGCAATTCCACCTACACTCTCCTGAATTGACATGCCATTATCATTTAAAATGACAAGCAACGGCTCGCCGCTTTGGCCGGCATTGCTTAAACCTTCATATGCCAGGCCACCCGTTAAAGCACCGTCCCCCAGCAAGGCAATCACGTGGTGCGATTGGTGCAGAAGTGTCCGTGCGCGCGCCATCCCCAGAGAAACGGACACCGCATTTGATGCATGCCCGGCAATAAATGCGTCCGCTATATTTTCCCTTGGTTTCGGAAATCCCGAAAGACCCCCAAATTGACGCAACGTCTTCATTTCTTCCGCTCGTCCCGTCAGCATTTTATGAACATAGCATTGGTGTCCCACATCGAACACCAAGCGATCTTTTGTAAAATCATATACACGGTGCAATGCAACTGTCAGCTCCACCACTCCTAAATTGGAAGCCAGGTGGCCGCCTGTTTGAGACACTGTGGAAATCAATGATCGCCGTAAGGTATCGCAAAGAGCCTCTGCCTCTTCATCACTCAGTTCATGCATTGGCCGCACTTGTTTAAATTCGTCCAATTCAGGTTCACTCCTTTGAAAAAAGACGATTGAAAATCGAGTGGGATATGCCTATACGGCTAGTACGCCCGATTTTCCAACCAATCAGCCAGGGCACAAAGATATTCGCGTCCTTCCCAAACAGCCAATGACTGTTTTGCCAGTTCCGTTTCCTTTTGAACACGCGAACGGCAGGCCTCCGAGCCCAAAATGCTCAAAAATGTCTGTTTGCCAGCTGCCTGATCTGACCCTGTTTGTTTCCCCATTAACTGGGGATCTCCTTCTGCATCCAATAAATCATCTTGTATTTGAAAGGCAAGGCCCAAATGTTCTGCATAAGAAATTGCAGCGCGCCGCGCCGCTTCTCCCGCATTGGCTGCTATGCAGCCCATCTCTGCTGCTGCCCGCAGCAATGCGCCGGTTTTTTTCTGGTGCAGCTCCAAAATACCTTGCTCTGTTGTTTCCAACTCCATAATGTCCAGGGTTTGTCCCCCCACCATACCGTTATGCCCTGCTGCTTTGGCTAAAACAAATGCTGCTTCTCCTGCCTGTTCCCTTGTCATTTCTGTCAAGGCAGGGTCCAACAGCACTTCAAATGCTGCCGTCAGTAAACCATCGCCTGCCAAAACCGCCATAGCCTCTCCATACACCTTATGACAGGTCAGCTTTCCCCTCCGATAATCGTCGTCATCCATACAGGGCAAATCATCATGGATCAATGAATATGTGTGGATCATTTCCACGGCACAAGCCATGGGAAGTGCCGTATCCACTGAGCCGCCGAATAAGCGGCAAAACGCAAGGGTCAACGCCGGCCGAATCCGCTTCCCCCCTGCCAAAAGGCTGTATTCCATTGCTTCATGCAACATCCCCCACCGGGGACGTGTTGCAAAATATTGAGACAACTTTGTTTCAATCAGACGGCCATCTGATTGAAATTGTTCCCTGTTTTTCTCTGTCATATTAGGAATTCCCATTTTTTTCATTACTTCTGCCTCTTTATGTCTCTAAATGATCCTCTGACAACACAATCTCCTCTGGCAGCCCATCTGCATCTTTTTGAAGTCGAGCAATCGTCTGCTCCGCCTGTTCCAGCGTCTCACTGCAGTGCCGCAGCAGTCCCGCTCCTTCTTCAAACAGGGTCAAAGCATCGGCTAAGGGCGTCTCCCCTTTTTCCAGGGCCGCAATAATTTCCTCCAAACGGCTCATGGATTGCTCAAAAGTGGGTTTTTTCTGATTCATCTTTTTTCCTCCTTGTCATTCCCCACATCCGCTTCTCTTTGGTCGTCAGTTTGGCCCTTCACCTGCAATACCTGACAGAGCGCTTCTCCCTCGGCAAAGGATAAATGAAGATGCTCGCCTGCTTGAAGCTGCCGGCTGGATGTAATCACATCGCCGCTGCTTTTTTTCGCAATTGCATATCCTCGTCCCAAAACGCCAAGGGGACTCAGCGCATGAAGCTGCGCCGCCTGTTTAGTCAGATCTGATTTGGCAGAAAAAACCATATGCTCCATTGCTTCCGCCCATCTGCGACACATAAAATCCAGCAGTAATCGCTTTTCCTCCACATACCGTATGGGCGACTGCAATGCGGGAGAAGAC
>JAFOJR010000156.1 GCA_017420125.1 Oscillospiraceae bacterium
AACATCATGCTGCAGATGCTGCTTCGCGGCGCAAACGCAGTGGGCTACACCAACTATCCCGACAATCTGATTCGCGAATTCATTCGTGAATCCGCCAGAAGCGGGATCGACGTCTTCCGTATTTTCGACTCCCTCAACTGGATCCCCGGTATGGAAATAGCCATGGATGAAGTGCTGAAAACCGGCAAAATCTGTGAAGCGGCCATCTGCTACACCGGCGATATTCTGGATCCCAACCGGGATAAATATACCATCCGTTATTACATCGACATGGCAAAGGAACTGGAACGCCGCGGCGCCCACATCCTGGCCATCAAGGACATGTCCGGTCTGTTGAAGCCGTATGCGGCCAAGCAGCTGGTCAGCGCCCTGAAGCAGGAAATCGGCATTCCCGTCCAGCTCCACACCCACGATACCAGCGGCAATCAGGTGGCTGCCTGCCTGCTGGCGGCGGAAGCCGGCGTGGACATCGTGGACTGCGCCATTTCCAGCATGTCTTCCTCCACCAGCCAGCCCTCCATGAACGCCGTGGTGGCCGCCCTCCAGGGACAGGAGAGAGACACCGGTCTGGATCTCCAGCAGCTTCAGTATCTCACCGACTACTGGCAGGATGTGAGAGAGCGGTATGATTCCTTTGAAAACGGGCTGAAGAGCCCGGCCACGGATATTTACCGCTATGAAATTCCCGGCGGTCAGTATACCAACCTGAAACCCCAGGTGGACAGCCTGGGCCTGGGCCACCGCTTCCTGGAAGTGAAGGAAAACTATAAGGTCGTCAACGATATGCTGGGCGACATCGTAAAGGTTACGCCTTCTTCCAAGATGGTGGGCGACTTGGCAATCTTCATGACCCAGAACGACCTGACGCCGGAAAACATTGTCCAGCGCGGGGAAAGTCTGGCATTCCCGGATTCCGTTGTCAGCTATTTCAAAGGCATGATGGGACAGCCCTCCTGGGGCTTCCCGGAAGATCTGCAGCGGGTCGTCCTCAAAGGGGAAGAACCGCTCACGGGCCGGCCGGGCGAAACGCTGGAGCCCTTTGATTTCGACGCCATTCGGGAAAAAATTGCCACTATGCAGCCGGATCCCACCTGGCGGGACGTGCTGAGCTACTGCATGTATCCTGCCGTGATGGAGGAATACTTTAAAAAGCGCCGTGAATACGGCTATATCACCCGTTTGGGCAGCCATGTGTTCTTCCACGGTCTGGCATTGGGCGAGACCAATAAAGTGAATATCGCCGACGGCAAAACGCTGGTCATCAAATACCTGGGTCTGGGCGATTTGAATGAAGACGGTACCCGCAATGTTCACTTCGAACTGAACGGCACCCGCAGAGAGGTGGCTGTGCCGGATGCGGAAGCAGCTGCAGCTCTGAAGCAGGTCCCCATGGCCGACCCGGAAGACAAGAGTCAGGTTGGTGCATCCATTCCTGGTGCGGTAAGCAAAATTCAGGTCAAAGTGGGCGACAAGGTAGAGGTGAATCAGGTCATTGCCGTGATCGAAGCAATGAAGATGGAAACATCTGTCATGGCCAGAATGGACGGCGTAGTGGAAGAGATTCACGTGGAAGAAGGCGACACCGTAAAGGGCGGCCAGCTTCTGGTTACCATCAAATAAAAAGAATATTTTCAAAAAACATCAGCCGGGCCGGCTCCCGAAGAGCCGGCCCGGCTGATTCTTTTTTGCTCCGGTTGATGGCAGGCGGTGCGCAGAGCAGCAAAAAAGCCTGCAACCTTTCGGCTGCAGGCTTTCTTTTTCGTGGAACGGGAGACGGGATTCGAACCCATAGTATGGGCGCTAAAATCGTTGCGCCGCAATGGGTTTATTTTTAGTTAGCGTTTCAGTTAGCGTTTTTAAAAAAATCCTGTAATTTTGTTTTATGATCGAATATTCAAAAGCGAAGCTGGATGCCGAATTGCAGAACTGTTGCGGCAAATCTTTTGTTGATTGGGACACAAGATATGATTTTTCAGTTCCGAGATCAAGAACAAAAAGTAAATGAATGATTTCTTTCAATACGCTTGCAAACAAAAAACAAAAATGATATCATTCTTTCGGAATTGCTTCGAGGTGGTAAATTTCGTTGCGACCACACGCCGATGGTATGACAAGGGGCAACCCTGAGAGATGCGGGAGAGGCGACGCCCGCCGAAGCGATTCCGGTAAAAAAACATCTTGCGAAATGATGCAGGGGTTTAAGAGATAATCGCAAGATAAAACGAAGCAAACGCAACGCAAGAAAAAACGCAAACCAGTTTTTTAGTTAGCAAGTTTAGTTAGCATTTTCTGTTTTAGTTAGCAAAATTTATTAAAATATGCCGAATGAATCATCATAAATTTTACATTCGCATAAACGCTGAAACCCATTGAAAAACAAAGAAAAAGCCTACAACCATTGCGGCTGTAGGCTTTCTTTTCGTGGAGCGGGAGACGGGATTCGAACCCGCGACTTTCACCTTGGCAAGGTGACACTCTACCCCTGAGTCACTCCCGCGCTCCTGTTTTTCGTTGTCGTTTTTTTCCTGACAACATGGATTATTATAGCCACAACGGGTAGATTTGTCAACACTTTTTTCAAAAAAGTTCAAAAAAATTTCCCCGGCTCCAAACCGCCGGGATGCCATTGTTTTACAGACGGTCCGGACCGGCCCCGCCGTCCCCGGGGCGCCGTTTGGAAAAGGCGAGGCAACATTCTGCCCGGACAATGATTTGTGGTATTTTTCCGCTTGTGCTATGATAAAAGCGGATGGTACCACCCTTTGACAGAAAGGAAGGAGACAGGATGAGCCTGCTGGAGAAGAAAAAAGAGGAAATCTGCCGCTTCGGCCGAAAGCTGTGGGAGCGGAGCTATGTTGCGTCCAATGACGGAAACCTGAGCGTGCGCCTGGAGGAAGATATTTATCTGATCACGCCCACCGGCGTCAGCAAAGGAGAACTGACACCGGAGATGATTCTGTGTGTCAACGGCGGGGGAGAAACGCTGGCCCCGTCCGATTATCGGCTTTCTTCCGAATGGCGGATGCATCTGGAATGCTATCGGCAGCGGCCGGACATCGGTGCCGTGGTACATGCGCATCCGGTGGCGGCGACGGCGCTTGCCTGTGCGCGGCGGCCTTTGGAGGCGCCTTTTTTGGGTGAATTTTTAATGGCGCTGGGCGAAGTGCCGGTGGCGCCTTACGGGCGGACAGGCACGGAAGAAATCCCGAAGGCCATCGCCCCTCTTTTGGCGGCACATGACGGGATCCTGCTGGCCAATCACGGCGCATTGACGCTGGGAGCCGACGTGGAAACGGCATATTACAAAATGGAAAGCCTGGAACACGCGGCGCGGATTTTTCTGGCGCTGCTGCCGCTGGGGGGCGGCGTTCCCCTGTCTCCCCGGGAAGCGGCCGCGCTGAAGCCGCGCAAAAAAGACAGTTGATCAAAACAGCCGGCTGAGAAATCTCTCAGCCGGCTGTTTTTTTTTATTTTTCCGCCCAGTTTCCCGTGGCGGCTGCCGTCAGGTACGCGTTGATGAACCCGTCAATTTCGCCGTCCATCACAGCGGCAATATTGCCCAGTTCAAACCCTGTGCGGTGGTCTTTTGCCAACGTGTACGGCATAAATACATAGGAGCGGATCTGGCTGCCCCATTCGATTTTCATCTGGACGCCCTTGATGTCTTCGATTTTGTCCAGATGCTCCCGCTCTTTGATTTCAATTAATTTGGACCGAAGCATACGCATGGCCATTTCCCGGTTTTGGTGCTGGCTCCGCTCGTTCTGGCACGCCACGATGACCCCGGTGGGCAGATGGGTGATCCGGATGGCGGATTCCGTTTTGTTGACGTGCTGGCCGCCGGCGCCGCCGCTGCGGTATGTATCCACCTTCAAATCTTCCGGGCGGATATCCACGTCCACATCATCGCCGATTTCCGGCATGACCTCCAGCGCGGCAAAGGAGGTATGTCGCCGGCCGGAGGAGTCGAAGGGCGACACCCGAACAAGACGGTGAACGCCGGATTCGCTGCGCAGATATCCATACGCGTTTTCTCCCTCGATTAAAACCGTGGCGCTTTTCATGCCCGCTTCGTCCCCGTCCAGATAGTCCAGCACTTTATACTGGAACCCATGCCGCTCGGCCCAGCGGGTGTACATGCGAAACAGCATCTGGGCCCAGTCCTGCGCCTCTGTTCCGCCGGCACCGGCGTGGAAGGACAAAATGGCGTTGTTTTGATCATACTCGCCGGAAAGCAAAGTTTCCAGCCGGGCCCGGTCCAGCCCATCGGACAATTCTTCATATCCGGCGGTGAGCTCCGGCAGAAGGCTTTCATCCTGTTCCTCCAGCGCCATTTCGCAAAGGGTCAGCAGATCTTCCCACTGCTGCATCATGGCTGTGTGGGAGGCGCATTTTGCTTTCAGGTGTTTCATGCGCTGGAGCACTTTCTGGGACCGGGCCAGATCGTTCCAAAACCCGTCGGCCGCGCTTTCTTCTTCCAGCTGTTTCAATTCCTCCCGGGCACCGTCCAGATCCAGCGCCGCACCCAAATCGTCCAGAGTCGGACGCATACTGTTCAGTTTCTGTTTATATTCTTCGAATTCAATCATGCAGTTCCCGCCTTTGTCTTTTGTTCCGTTCAGATTGCCATTCCATTATACAAAAAATCCCGCGGGCTGTAAAGAGAAACGGAAGGGTTCA
>JAFOJR010000157.1 GCA_017420125.1 Oscillospiraceae bacterium
AATATTGTCAACGCAAAGGGCGAAACCGTTTCCACCGAGACCGGCACCGTTTCCGTGACGCTGGATGACAGCAGCACCTGGACGCTCACCGGCGACAGCTATGTGACGGAATTTAACGGAGACGCGGCAAATGTGATCAGCAGCGGCTACACACTGTATGTAAACGGCACCCCGCTGACGGGAACCAGATAAGGAGAAAGAGATGAAAAACGCAATGGGATTCTTTCTGGCGCTGATCCTTGTGACAGGCTTTGCCGCCTGCAGGTCAGGCGCCGGAGAGGACGACAGCACCCGGCAGGCGGGGGAGAGCGGGCAAAGCGCGTCCGCCGACACGGTGGTCATCACGGCAGACAGCGCCGAAGCGGCCGGGGCATTCCTGACGATAACGGAAGGATGATCATGCCCCCGACGGCCCGCAGAGGAGAGCGCTGTTTCACAAATAACGGACAGAGATGCCGGAGATTCCGCATATGAAAAGCGCCCGCACATCCGTTTCGACGTGCGGGCGGCTTTTTGTCTGAAACGGGAAATTTAGAAATCCCATCCAAAAAAACCGTCCCGTTTCAATGTAGTTTTAAGGTATCGCTGGTATGATTGCCTCACAAACCGGGGGCGTGCACCTCCCGGGGAAGGGAATCCTGCCCAACGGCAGAAAAACCCCCAAAATCAAATAAAGGAGAATACAGCGATGAAAAAACCAGTTACATTTATCTGTGCCATTGTCGTGCTGCTGAGTCTGGCCGCCGTTGCTTATGGGGCAAACCACACCCAGCGCCCGCCGGCAGATGCAGAGTGGGCGGAAGCGCCGCAGATGGAACAGGACCGGGCCGGCGGGCCGCGGGAGAACGGGCAAAAGCATTCCGGCTACCGGGAGCAGATCGATTTTGACGCGATGGTCAGCGAAGGCGTAATTTCCCAGGAGACCTGCGACAAGATCAAGGCGTACATGGAAGCCCGCAAGCCGTCTGACCTTTCCGGCAGAGACGGCCAGCCGCCGGAGATGGGCGGCCGGGCCCCCGGCGGAACCGGCCAGCCTGCTCAGGCGGACGGTCAGACTTCCCAGACGGACGGTCAGGCCCCCGACGGGAACAGCGGGACGCCCCAGACAGACAGCCAGGCTCCTGATAAAAACAGCCAGACTGCCGACGGGAACAGCGAGACTTCCCAGGCAGACACCCAGGCCCCCGACGGGAACGGCCAGAGTTCCCCGGCGGACGGTCAGGCCCCCGGCGGCGCCCCTGCCGGCCTTCCGGCGTCTCCGGCGGGAAGGGGAGCGGCCCCTGCCGGCGGCCTTCTGGACGATTTGCTGAAAGACGGCGTGATCACCCAGGCAGAATATGACGCGCTGTACGCGGCAGCTTCCAGATAAACAGCGGCCCGGCCGGGAAAGCTTCCATGCTTTCCCGGCTGTTTTGGCGCGATGGGGCGGAGCGTTTTTTCTGCGCCGGGCCGTCCGGCGGCATGCAGGATGGGACATCGGGCTCCCAAAAGAAAGCGCGTTTTCCGCGTTGACGGCGCCCCATAAAAAATGGTATAGTTTTCAAACAAAAGCGCGGAAAACAGATTGACAGATCAGATGGGAGAGGATATCGATGATCAAGAACATTGCTCACAGGGTGAGCATCAGGAAATATCAGAATAAACCGGTTGAGAAAGAAAAGGTGAAAGCGGTTCTGCGGGCGGCAATGCAGGCTCCCTCTGCGGGGAACCAGCAGCCATGGGAATTCTATGTGGTGACGAACAAAGAGAAGCTGAAGGCCCTTGCCCAAACCAGCCCGTATGCCCAGATGACGGCGCAGGCGCCTGTCGCCATTGTTTCCGCATATCGGAAAGACTGCATGCTTCCCATGTATGCCGAGATTGATCTTTCCATTGCCATGGAGAATTTGTGGCTGGAGACAGACGCACAGGGCCTCGGCGGGGTGTGGCTCGGCATAGCGCCTCTGGAAGAGCGCATGAAAGCGGTGGAAGCGGTGCTGGACATTCCGGCGCATCTGCGTGCTTTTGCCATCTTCCCGCTTGGGTATCCGGATGAAGAAAGGGAGCAGGAGAACCGGTATGACGAAAGCAGAATCCATTACATTTAACTGCTGTTGGGTGACGCTGTGATTTACATTATCAGACACGGAAAAACCGAACGCAACCGGGCCAACGTGCTTCAGGGGCGGAGTGATTTCCCTCTGAACGACGAAGGCGTCAGGCAGGCGATGAAAGCGGCGGAGACGCTGAAAAACATCAAGTTTTCCCATGTGTTTTCAAGCCCGCTCATTCGCGCGGTACGCACAGCCGAACTCGCGGTGCCCGGCGCCGCGCCTGTCATCGACCACCGCCTGATCGAGATGGATTACGGTCCTTATGAGGGCGCCGATCTGAAGGCGCCGCCGCCGGAGATCATTCGGTTTTTCAGGGACTTTGTCCACGAGCCGGCCCCTGCCGGGATGGAGCCGCTCTCCTCCGTCGTGTCCAGAGTGGGAGAGTTTTTGGAAGAAATCAGAGGACGAAGCGGCAATATACTCATTTCCACCCACGCGGTTGCCATGAAGGGCATGCTGGAATATCTGACGCCGGGGGCCGGCGGACGATACTGGTCAACATACATCGGAAACTGCGCCATCTATGCCGCTGAGAAAAAGAACGGACGGCTGGGGATACCGAAAGAAATCTACGGGGGAGGCTGACGCGGCCGGGCGCAAGGGCGGCAGCTGCAGAAGGAAGCTTTGAGGGACTTTTATCACGGAAGGCAGGATTTGAACATGTTTGATTTTACCAACAAAGTCGCCGTTGTGACAGGCAGCGCAAACGGAATCGGCAAATGCATTTCCGAAGCGTTTAAAAAGCACGGCGCAGCAGTTGCGGGAATCGATCGGGTTCCAGGAGAACATTTTGTCGGCGATCTTTCAGACAAAACGGTGCTGGAAGCGTTTGCCGAAACTGTGTGCAGGAGATACGGCCGGGTGGATTATCTCATCAACAACGCCCTGCCGCTGATGAAAGGGATAGACGAATGTTCCTATGAGGAGTTTCAATACGCGCTTTCCGTGGGGGTCACCGCGCCGTTTTATTTGGCAAAACTGTTTGCGCCGCACTTTGCAGAGGGCGGTTCCATTGTCAACATCTCCTCCTCCCGCGACCGGATGAGTCAGCCGCAGACCGAAAGCTATACAGCGGCAAAGGGCGGAATCGCGGCGCTGACCCACGCGCTTGCCGTCAGCTTTGCGGGGCGGATCAGAGTCAATTCCATCTCGCCCGGATGGATCGACACGTCATACCGGGTATATGAAGGCCCCGACGCAAAACAGCAGCCTGCGGGCCGGGTTGGCAATCCGTCTGACATTGCCGATATGGTGCTGTTTCTATGCTCCCGCCGGGCCGGATTTATCACCGGCGAAAATATCTGCATCGACGGCGGCATGACAAAACAGATGATCTATCACGGAGACAACGGCTGGACGCTGCAGGGCACATAATCCATGAAAGCGCAGGCGGCAGCGGGCAAAGCGCCGAATGACAGAGAGATTCCAAGCATTCAAAA
Organism: Oscillospiraceae bacterium; assembly: GCA_017420125.1. GTDB lineage: Bacteria > Bacillota > Clostridia > Oscillospirales > Oscillospiraceae > RGIG529. The sequence continues at coordinate 3,533 of JAFOJR010000157.1, forward strand.
AGCACGGCAGTTCCATCAGAACTGCCGTGCTTTTTTGCGGCGGGACGGGAATGCTCAGGGGGTGTTCCGCCGGGCGTTGACGGTAATAATAATATTGTTGACGCCCAGCGCGGTGTTGTACTCCACTTGATCCGCGACGGAATACACAATCGTCTGTCCCAGCGCATCCAGGTCGATCTGCTCCGGCTGCTGTTCAGACAACAGCGGATTGAAAAGTTTTCCATAATTCCGAATGCGGATTCGGATACAGTTTTCCTCCGCCGAAACAAACAGGTTCGTATTGGTTCGTTTCTTTTTGTCCCGCTGTGCGGGAAGAAGGGCGATGATTTCTTCGATACTCAGCGACACCGCCTGCGCGGTCTTTTTTTCATAATGATTCTGCACCAGATATTCATATACGATTCTGGCATATTCCGCTCCCTCGGCGGAGTCCCGCGGGGACACATTGAGGCATGACGCCTCCTGGTCAAAGAAGCGCTGGGGAAGCAGCATCAGCATGTCCGCCGGCCTTCGGCACCTGCCGTTTCGGATGCCCGACCAGAGCAGCGTACAGAGAACGGCAAGGGCGCTTCCCGCCGGAATGGAAGCCCAGATGCCCCTGCAGCCAAAGAGCAGGCCGAGGAGGAGGGTCGCGCCGGCCGGCAGAACGAACTCTCCGAACACATTGAAAAAAGCGCTCAGTCCCATCTTTCCCAGACTTCTGACATAAAAGGAATAAAAGAACTTCAGAAAATCGATGCAGAAACAGACTGCATAAAAGCGCAGCAGAAAAACGGCTTCCGGCAAGGCGCTGTTTTTGCCGTAGAGCGAAAGAATCGGTTCGGCAAATATGGCAACAAGCCCGCCCAGTACGATTCCCAGAACAAGACTGTATTTCAGTCCCGTCCGGACAGACTGCCGCATGCCCCGGACGTTGTTTTCGGCATACATGGTTCCGGCTATCAGCAGATGGGCGGAGCCCAGCCCCAGGCAGGCACAGATCATGATATTCTTGAAATTGCAGAACATGGAATACGCCGCCAGCTCCGGCTCGGCGCACAGAAATAGGATGATGCGGATCATCGCTGAAAAATACAGCCATTTCATGATCTGCCCGAAAACCGTCGGCAGACTGCGCCGGACGAATACGGCCAGCCAGTTCAGCAGTCTGTTCGTCCGCACAAAGCGGAAGCGGCTGCCGGGTTTCAGGAAATGGACGGAAAACACGGCTGCCGCGCAGTAATTGCTGACAGACGTCATCAGGCCGATGCCGAACATGTCCAGATGCAGGACGTATACATTCAGCAGGTCACCGGCTATATTGACTGCGATCATGACAAACGACGCGGTCATAATCCTTTTTCGGTCTCCGTCCAGCGGCATGATGGACGCAAGAAACGCGACGGCAAGCTGCGCCGGCACGCCGATGGCGAGCCCCCGGGTATATTCGGCCGTGACCGTATGAAGCGCCCCGGACGCCGCGGACGCGCCCAGCAGCGACGCCGTCTGTCCGGAGAAAAGCAAAAGAGCCGCCATAAAAACTGCCGATATCATGCCGATGAGGACCAGACTGGCGGAAAAGATGCGGTTGACCTTCTGCTGTTCGCCTTTTGACAGGGCAAGAGAGCACTCAAGCTGTGAACCAATGGAGAAGATGCTCCCCAGCGTGATCAGGAAGAATACCAGCTGATAGACGATTCCGGTGGCGCTCAGGCATATTTCGCCATAAAAGCGCCCCACGATAAATGAATCGAAGAGGGTTGCCGTATTGATCAGAAGCTGATTGATGAACATGGCCTGAAAAATATCTGCCATGACTCTGCGGATCACCGTATCCGGTTCCGCGGCGTTTTTTGGGATGAAACGGTTCTCAGTCATAGAAAAAATATTGTGTTATCCCCGGGCTTTCTCAGCCCAGGTGTTGTCGACGATCTTTTGAAAATCGACCCGCTCTTTCAGCTCTCCGGCCTCCTGCATCACGGCCTGCAGGCGGTCAAGGGACTCCGGCTGCATGCACAGGTCGCTGTTCCACGCGTCAATGTCCTTATACCGCTGCACCACATTGGCCAGCACTTCGACGGATGTTCCGGGAAACTGGGGACGGATGATTTGAGCGACTTCCTGGGCGTCGTGGGCGGATACCCATTCCATTCCTTTGGTCAGCGCGGCGGTAAAACGGCTCACTTTGCTTTCCTGGTCCTGCAGGTAACTCTGCCGCGCGAAGAAGGCCGTATATGGAATTTCCCCGCTTTCCTCGCCGATGGAGGCCAGCACATACCCGCTGTGAGCGGCTTCCGTTTCCGTTGCCGTGGGTTCAAACATCGTCACGTAATCGCCGGTCCCGCCTACAAAAGCGCCGGCCATCATATCAAACTGCACAGAGGTGTCCACGGTCACATCCACGCCGGGCTGCAGTCCCTTTTGCTTCAAGACATATTCCAGCGTCATTTCCGGGACGCCGCCTTTTCTTCCGCCCAGAATCGTTTTTCCGGCCAGGTTTTCCCAGCGAAACTCCTCGTCCGTACGGCCGATCAGAAAGGAACCGTCGCGTTTTGTCAGCTGCCCGAAGACCTTGGGATAGTCCTTCTGCCCTTCCAGATACGTATAGATACACGCCTCCGGTCCGGCAAATCCGATATCCGCTTCTCCGGTTATCACCGCGATCATCACCTTGTCGGCCCCGCCGCCGTTTATGAGTTCCACATCAAGCCCTTCGTCGTTAAAATATCCCAGCTCGATTGTGGCGTAAAGAGGCGCGTAAAACACCGAGTGCGTGACTTCGCAGAGCTTGATCTTTCCATCGTTTTTCGGCGCTTTTGTTCCGCATCCGGCTGCCATCACGATCAGGCAGAGCAGAGAAACAGCTGCCGCCGATATTTTGCATAATTTCTTCATTTCGTTCTCCTCCTCCCATGACCCTACCATCTGAAAACGGGCCGCAAGCATGCCGGCGGGTTCCGCGTGACGCCCCAGCGGCGGCCGGCCGAAAGCGGACCTCCGGTCAGGTCTTCAGGCATTTCATCAAGACAGACCAAATCTGTTTCTGGTGGCTTTTTCAAGCAGAGAGATGCCGGCGTGCATGATCATGGCGCAGACGGCCAGCACCGCCACGGAAGTCATGACAAGGTTCATTTTAAACACCTGCGACCCGTAAACGATCAGATAGCCCAGCCCAGCCTTGGAAACCAGAAATTCCCCGGTAATGACCCCCACCCAGGACAGGCCGATATTGATTTTCATGGCATTGACGATTGTTGAGAGATTCGCGGGCAGAACAAGCTTCCGAAAGATCTGCAGCCTGTTTGCGCCCAGCATCTTCATCAGCCGGACCTTTTCCGCGTCCGTATGTTGAAAGCCGTTTAGCACGTTTAATATGGTTACGATCAGCGAGATTGCCAGGGTCATGGCGATAATCGCGCCCGCGCCCGTCCCGATGCATACGATGAAGATGGGGCCCAGCGCCGTTTTCGGAAGCGCGTTGAGAACCACCAGATATGGGTCCAAAACGTTCGATACGGCAGGGCTCCACCAGAGAGCAACCGCAATGAGGATGCCGAGTATGGTTCCGCTCACAAAACCGGAGACCGTTTCCAGCACCGACGTCCCGATATGCCGCCACAGCTCCCCTGAGACGGAAAGGTCCTTCAGCGTCGCGAGAATGCGGCTGGGACTGCTGAATACAAAAGGATT
>JAFOJR010000158.1 GCA_017420125.1 Oscillospiraceae bacterium
AGAAAGGGGAATTTTGTTGCAGCGATGAAAGAGAACAGAAAGGTTTTTTAAAAACCGGCGGCAAGCAGAAAAAGGTGGTATCCAAGACAGTTTTGTGATACAATGGTCAAAATCTTTTCCAGAGAACACAAAGGGGAGAGGAGAGAATCAAATGGAACGGGGCTTGGTGCATCTCTATTGGGGAGATGGGAAAGGAAAAACCACCTGTGCGTTGGGACTGGGGCTTCGGGTATGCGGCAGCGGGGGACGAACGCTGCTGGTCCAGTTTTTGAAAAACAACCGCAGCAGTGAGCGGGCTGCTCTGGTTCATGTGCCGGGATTTGAAAGTCTTCCGGGGCCGGAACAGATTCCCTTTTCTTTCCAGATGAATCAAAGAGAGCGGGAAGAGGTTCGCCGCCTTTGCGCGGATTTGTTGAAAGAAGCGGAAACACGCTGTGCCGATGGAGCATACCGGCTTTTGATTTTAGACGAAGTGTGTGATGCCGTGGAAGAGCAGTTTTTGACGGAGGAGCAGGTGCTGCGCTGTCTGGCAGAGCGGCCTGCTTCGCTGGAGGTGGTGCTGACAGGGCATCACCCGTCTGGAGCGCTGCAGGAGGCGGCAGATTATATCACTTATTTTCAGGCCCAGCGGCATCCTTATGAAAAGGGTGTCCCTGCCCGGCAGGGGATTGAATATTGATTAAACAGCAGACAAACAGGTTTGCGGAAAAGAAAAGCCGATGGGGAAATCGTTGCGGCATCGGGATGGGAGGAAGCTATGGAGGAATGGGTGGAGGTTTCCATCGACACAAAGCCGGAGGGAATCGAAATGGTCAGCGATTTGTTGAATCGCTTGGAAATGACCAGCTTTGTCATAGAGGACGAGGCAGATTTCCTTACATTTTTGGAAGAAAACCGTTCCAAGTGGGACTATGTAGACGAAACACTGCTGGCGGAAAAAAAAGGTATCAGCCGTATTACATTATATCTGCCCCAGGACGAAACGGGACAAGCGCAGTTTCAGGTGCTGTGCCAGGCACTGGGGAAGCTGAAAACGGAAACGACAGAAGCACTTTGCGGGACATTGGAAGTAACGGTTCGGCAGGTGAAAAACGAAGACTGGGAGAACAATTGGAAAGCGTATTATAAACCGTTCCCGGTGGGGCAGCGGATTTACATTGTGCCGGAATGGGAGCGAACAGCACCTGTGCCGGCAGGGAGAATCCCTCTGTATCTCAACCCCGGATTGATTTTCGGGACCGGAAGCCATGCCTCTACCCGGCTTTGTATGGAAACGCTGGAGGAATTGCTCCGCGCGGGGGACTGTGTACTGGATTTGGGCAGCGGCAGTGGCATTTTGTCGGTGGCAGCATTGAAACTGGGTGCGTCTTTTGCCGCTGCCTGCGATATTGACCCCAAAGCGGAGGATGTGGCGCGGGAAAATGCCGCTCGAAACGGCATCCCGCAGGAGAAACTTCAGGTGGAAACCGGCAATGTGCTGGAAGATGAGGAGCTATTGACCCGCTTGGGCAACAGACAGTATCAAATAGTGCTTTCCAATATTGTGGCGGATGTCATCATCGCTTTAGCACCTCAGATTTCCAGATTTTTGGAAACGGGAGGTGTGTGGATTAGCTCCGGAATTATCAATACCCGAATGGCCGAGGTAGAAGCGGCATTTCGGGAAAACGGATATGAAATCTGCGTCCGGCGCCAGCAGGACGGATGGGCCTGTTATGCTGTATGCCGGACTGGAGATCTTCCAGAGACCGACCGCGTTTGTGCCGCGGGCGGCACAGTGGAAACAGATGCCGAAACAGAAGGGCAAAGCAGCTTTTTTGCTTATCTTTCCCGCATGCGGTATATCAACCGCTGGGGTCTGATGCGCAACACCTTTACGGAAAACGTACAGGAGCATTCCCACATGGTGGCGCTGTTTGCCCATGGGCTGGCGGTGCTGCGAAATGAACATTTTGGCGGTGCGGTGGATCCGGGCGCTGTTGCCCTTGCTGCACTGTATCACGACGCGCCGGAGATTTTAACCGGCGACCTGCCCACACCGGTGAAATATGCCAATTCCGAGATCCGGACGGCATATCAGAGCGTGGAGCAGGTGGCGGCCAAAACGCTGCTCTCGCTTCTGCCTGCAAAACTGCAAAATGCTTATGCGCCTTTCCTGCTGCCGGAAGATAAAACCATTCTGGCGCTGGTGAAGGCGGCGGATAAACTCTCCGCTTATGTCAAATGCGTAGAGGAACTGAAGGGCGGAAATCTGGAATTTCAGCAAGCGGCGCAGCAGATCCGCGGCACACTGGAACAGCAGGCGAAAACCTTGCCGGAACTTGCTTATTTTATGAAACATTGCCTGCCGGCGTTCCATTTATCTTTGGATGAACTAAAATAAAAAAACGCTTTGCACAAAGCAAAAGCGGTGAAAAGAAAAATCGGATTGAGAAGGGAAGGGACGCAAACAATGCGTGCAATTATCAGTGTGATCGGCGACGACCGGAAAGGAATCATTGCCAAGGTATGTGCCTGTTTATATGAACGAGAAGTCAATGTGCTGGATATCACCCAGACGCTGCTCCAGGAGTATTTCACTATGGTTATGCTGGTGGATTTGAAAGACTGCACCTGTTCGTTTGAAGCGCTGCAGACAGCGCTGACGCAGGTTGGGCAGGAGATGGGGCTTTCCATCCGCATCCAGAACGAGGAAATTTTCAACGCCATGCATCGCGTGTAGGAGGATGGGAAAGTATGCTGAATCAACGAGATATTTTACAAACCATCCGAATGATCGACAAACAGCATCTGGATATCCGTACTATCACCATGGGGATTTCCCTGCAGGACTGCGCCCATCCGGATCCCAAACGATGCAGTGAAAAAATATATGGGAAAATCACAAAATATGCCAAAGAGTTGGTAAAAACAGGAGAGACTATCGAACGGGAGATGGGGATTCCCATCGTGAATAAGCGAATTTCCGTCACACCCATTGCCATGGTGGCGGAAAGCTGTGAAACGGAGGACTATGTTTCCTTTGCCAGGGCCCTAGACCAGGCGGCAGCAGACTGCGGCGTCAATTTTATCGGCGGATTTTCCGCCTTGGTGCACAAAGGCTGCACAGTTGGCGATCAGCGGCTGATTGCATCCATTCCGGCGGCACTGGCCCAGACAGAACGGGTTTGCGCCTCTGTCAATGTGGCTACCACCAAAGCGGGTATCAATATGGATGCCGTAGCACAGATGGGGCAGATCATCAAAGAAACCGCTTCACTGACCGCAAAACAGGACGGTTTGGGGTGTGCCAAGCTGGTGGTGTTTGCCAATGCGGTGGAGGACAATCCCTTTATGGCAGGTGCGTTTCACGGCGTGGGAGAACCGGAATGCGTTATTAATGTAGGTGTTTCCGGACCCGGTGTGGTGCACCATGCTCTGCAGCAGGTGAAAGGCGCACCCTTCGATGTGGTAGCGGAAAGCATCAAAAAAACCGCCTTTCAAGTTACCCGTATGGGCCAATTGGTGGCGCAGGAGGCCAGCGCCCGTCTGGGAGTACCCTTTGGGGTGGTAGATTTGTCTTTGGCACCGACTCCTGCCGTAGGGGACAGTGTCGCCCGGATTTTGGAGGAAATGGGTTTGGAGACCTGCGGTACCCACGGTACTACAGCGGCCTTGGCTCTGTTGAATGATGCAGTGAAAAAAGGCGGCGTGATGGCATCTGGCCATGTGGGCGGTCTGTCCGGTGCGTTTATCCCCGTATCGGAAGACGAAGGGATGATTGCTGCGGCCAGAACGGGGGTTCTTTCCTTGGAAAAACTGGAGGCAATGACTTGTGTTTGTTCTGTGGGACTGGATATGATTGCCGTTCCGGGGGACACTGCGGCGGAAACGCTTTCTGCCATTATTGCCGATGAAGTGGCAATTGGCGTGGTCAACCAGAAGACCACGGCGGTACGGCTGATTCCCGCACCGGGGAAGGTCGTGGGAGACCAGGTGGAATTTGGCTGCTTGCTGGGCAGTGCGCCGGTGATGGAGGTGCGCAAACCCTCCAGTGCGGCATTTATCCGCCGTGGCGGGCGGATTCCAGCGCCGCTGCACAGTTTGCGAAACTAATACAACTGCCTGCCGGCTGTGAGATGCACAGCCGGCAGGCAGTTGTTTAAGATTCCATGTGCTTTCCCAGAAACCCGGCAATGGTCTGGGCCAGCTTATATTCTGTTTTTCCATAGGCTTGGCCGTCGGTAACAAACAGCACACAGCCCAGCACGTCACCCTCTGACAGAATAGGAGCGGCCAGATCCAATGTGAACCGGTCGCTGTCGGAGGAAAGCAGCAGCAGCGGATCTTCCGGGGAACGCATATAAATTTGTCGTTTTTCCATAATTTGTTCCAGCGGGACAGAAACCCGCCTGCCGCTCAGTTCTCGTTTGGAGATGCCGGCAGAGGCAATAACCACATCCCGGTCGGTGACCGCTACAATGTGGCCGGTGGTCTTATGCAGGGTTTCGCAAAGCTGTGCGGCAAAATCGGACAAGCCGCTCATGAGAGAATATTTTTTAAAAATGACTTCGCCATCTTTATCTGTATAAATTTCCAGCGGGTCGCCTTCTCGGATCCGCATGGTTTTGCGGATTTCTTTTGGGATGACGACGCGGCCCAAATCGTCGATTCGACGGACAATACCAGTTGCTTTCATCGTTAAAATCTCCCTCTTAGATTTGGTTTGCCTTGTTAGTCTTTGCAGAAAAAGGGAGATTATGCAACATGAATTTTGGCGGAACAAAAAACAGTTTGTTCTTCTGGTCAAGGGTTCCAGCGATGTCGGAGAAAACAAAAAAAGATCGAAAAAATATGCTTGACTTTCCAATGCCAAAATGCTACCATAAGAAAAACCGTTGAAGAAGAGTGAGTAGATTCCCTTTCCTTTCTTCAGAGAGCCGCCGAGGGTGGGATGGCGGTGGAAGCAGGGAATTGAATGGACTTCTGAGGGCAAGCAGAAAGCATTGTCGAGTATGTGCGCCGGAGACGCCTCTCCGTTAGCAAAGGGCTGCATATGGTTCGTATGTACAAAGTGGGCGCGTTTTTACGCGTCAAGCCGGGTGGCACCGCAGGATTCCGATCCTGTCCCAGCATATTACTGGGACAGGATCGGTTTTTTCTGTCCCAAATGTGAAAGGAGATATTCCCATGGCAGAAAAGAAAATTCCGTATAAGATCTATTTGAACGAATCCGAAATTCCAACTGCATGGTATAATATGCGGGCGGATATGAAAAACAAGCCGGCGCCCCTGCTGCATCCCGGCACCCATCAGCCTATGACGGCCGAAGAACTGGGCGGCGTTTTCTGCGAGGAACTGGTTCGACAGGAATTGAACGACACCGATCCCTATATTGCAATCCCGCAGGAGATCCAGGATTTTTATAAGATGTATCGGCCCTCCCCTTTGGTTCGGGCCTATTGTTTGGAGGAAAAACTGGGCACGCCCGCTAAAATTTACTATAAGTTTGAAGGGAACAACACCAGCGGCTCCCACAAGTTAAACTCCGCCATCGCCCAGGCCTATTATGCCAAACAGCAGGGCTTGAAAGGTGTCACAACCGAAACCGGTGCCGGTCAGTGGGGGACGGCTCTGTCAATGGCCTGCTCGTATTTCGACCTGGACTGTAAGGTTTTTATGGTGAAAGTATCATATGAACAAAAGCCCTTCCGCCGAGAGGTCATGCGGACCTATGGCGCATCCGTGACGCCCTCTCCCTCCACCACCACACAGGTGGGGCAGAAAATCCTGGCAGAGCATCCCGGCACCACCGGCTCTCTGGGCTGTGCCATTTCCGAAGCGGTGGAAGTGGCTGTTTCCAACCCCGGTTATCGTTATGTACTGGGCAGCGTGCTGAATCAAGTTGTGCTGCACCAGTCTATCATCGGCTTGGAAACCAAAGCAGCGTTGGATAAATACAACATCAAGCCTGATATGATCATCGGTTGCGCGGGCGGCGGTTCCAATCTGGGTGGTCTGATCGCGCCTTTCATGGGGCAAAAGCTCCGCGGCGAAGCAGACTATCGCATCATTGCTGTGGAACCGGCTTCCTGCCCCAGTTTCACCCGCGGTGTTTATGCCTATGACTTTGCTGATACGGGAATGGTGTGCCCGTTGGCCAAAATGTATACTTTGGGCAGTGACTTCATCCCCGCACCCAACCATGCCGGCGGGCTGCGGTATCATGGGATGAGCCCGGTGCTGTCCCAGCTCTATGCCGACGGCTTCATGGAAGCGGTGGCTGTGCCGCAAACCAGCGTATTTGAGGCAGCAGAGCAATTTGCCCGGGTAGAGGGGATTCTCCCGGCGCCTGAAAGTTCCCACGCCATTCGGGTAGCGATTGATGAAGCCTTGAAATGCAAAGAGACCGGTGAAGAAAAGACTATTGTTTTCGGCCTCACCGGAACCGGCTACTTTGATATGGTAGCTTATGAAAAATTCCATGAAGGACAGATGGATGATTACGTCCCAACCGATGAGGAACTGGCCGTTTTCGCTGCCAAGCTGCCGAAAATGGAAGGCTGATTGAACAGAGATCCGTCAAAACAGAATTCAGAAATGATACCATCCCGGCTGCAGATCTGCAGCCGGGATGGTTTATTTTCTCCAGAATGCGCGTATATCTGCGGAGAAAGCCTGTCTATGTCGGAGGCTCAAAAAAAAAAGAATTTTGTACTCTTCAGATGAAAAACCCGGGGAACGCCTCTTGTAAATCGGAAAAGACTGTGTTAAAATAAATTCGTTATTCGAATAAAAAAATATAGAAAGCTCATGCTCTTGCGAGAGAGAAAGGGCAGTTGCCCATCGTTATTTTTTTAAAAGAATAACTAATGCGCCTGTGGGAAAATCGGAGGAGGTGGGATCTATCGTCCAACACTTGACATCTGGCCAGCAGAGAAAAATCCCGGCGCTTTTGCGGGTTTGTCCGCTGTTTGCGGCGTTTACGGACGAAGAGCTTTCCCGCCTGCTGCCGAAACTCCGTCTGGAAATTTTGACATTCCCGCAAGGAGAAACCGTGATTTCCATAAACGACGTTGTGGATCGACTGTTTCTGGTCGTTTTTGGCCGGCTGGCAGAACAGCGAGCGCTTGCCGGCGCGGCACCCCATTGTTTCGGATATCATAAAGCCGGTGATCTGTTTGGACTGGAAACGTATTTTTCCACCCCCAAACGGAGCCCTGTGGAGGTTGTGGCCGTTGAGAATAGCAGCGTGCTCTCCTTTTTGCCCGATGTACTGGAGAGCAAACGGTATTTCCCACGGTTTTCCAGAGCGTCAAACCAGATTCTGGCCAATCGCGCAGTGGAAGCCACACTGTGCATCGATGTGCTGCGCGGGACGTCTCTGCGGGAAAAAATCATGACTTATTTTTCTGCCATGAAGGATAAATTTTGCAGTGACATGTTCCAGGTTCCTATGAGTTACAAGGAAATGGCGGAGTATTTCAATGTCAATCGAAGCGCCCTTTCCCGCGAACTCCATCGTATGGAACGGGAAGGAATTATAAAATTAAAACCGGAGAGGAGGGTAGAGGTAATGACATGGCAGTTTTACCCGTCAAAACCAGAAGAAAAAGCAAAAGCGGCTCTTTCTCTCACGGGAGAGAAAGGCGTTCAACCGCATCAGCTGTGATGTTGCAGAAGCAACACACAGCTGATGCTTTTTGTTACACCATATAGATTGCACAGGCAACGCGTTTTCAAAAGGGGGAAAGAAGAGATGAAACAAATCAAACGAACAGGTGCGCTTCTGCTTGTCTTGGCACTGGCTTTGGGCGGGTTGTACGGCGGGGCTTCTGCTAAAACCATCGCTGCCGGACAAACGGTTGGAACCGTGCTGTTTTACGCAGTGAACGACAAAGGGGAAGACGTTTTGGTCTCCCACATCACGGTTAGTGAAATGGATGCAGACCTGCAGGCAGGTAAAATCAATGAAGCCAATCACAATTATGCCCTGCTGGACCGCTATGTGACCACGGTTCACCAGGAAGCCCAGGGATTCACTGTGCCGGAGTTTGTGCAGTATGCCCAGAGTAAATCCAGCCTGGCGCAACTGCGGACCATTCCGCTGACATTTGCCGGAAAAGATGAGATGGCGTTCTGGGAAATTGACCAAACGGGTTATGACGATATGGATACCTATACATATCAGGACCTTTACGGCGTGTCCCGCTATAATTTCCCGCTGCTGTATGAATATTGGAATTACCGCACCCAGGATTATGGAGATCCCCAAGGAAAAATGACGCGGGATGAGGTTGTAAATTACATTTTTAAACATGGGGAGCCGGAAGTATTCCTGCTGTCCGTACGAGCGTTTTCCCAACGGTATATCGCCACGGACGAAAAATACGGCACCGGGGACTTCAACATGGAAAACCTCTGGCAAACGATGGGGAAATTAGATGCGGAACGGACCATCCGTATGATGATGCCCATGACGGAGGCAGACCTGCGCAGCAAAACCCCAACGGCATCCAATACCCGGTATTGGGTGGCGAATATCCGCCTGCGCATGGAACGCCCGCCGGCCATTTCTTCGGCAGGAACCGTGGTAGCACCTTCGGCTGTCATGACGGAAGACGCCGACCATTATTATATTACTTTCCAATGTGCCACTGCCGGCGCGACCATTTTATATAACCACAATTTCAACAGTCCCAGTTACGCGCCCACCTGTGAATACAAAGCCGGAACGGAAATAGTGGTGCCTAAAAAGGCATTCCCAAACGGTGTGGTCACCATGACCTGCCGGGGCGTCAAAGACGGATA
>JAFOJR010000159.1 GCA_017420125.1 Oscillospiraceae bacterium
GGCAGACGGATCCCGCTCTGCATAGCCTTTTTCCTGGGCCTCCTGCAGTGCATTTTCGAAAGAAAGACCGGCTCGGATCATCCGAGTTAAAATATAATTGGTAGTGCCGTTCAAAATGCCGCAGATCTCTGTCAGGTCATTGGCTGCCAAGCAATTGCTGATGGGGCGAATGATCGGAATGCCGCCCCCCACGCTGGCTTCAAACAAATAGCTCAGGTTATTGGAACGAGCCAGCTGCAACAGTTCGTACCCGTGCTCTGCCACCAGTTCTTTGTTGGACGTCACCACATTTTTCCCTGCCAGCAGTGCCCGGCGGGTATATTCCAGCGCGGCTGAGGTGCCACCCATGGTTTCCACCACCACCTGCACTTCCGGGTCTGCTTCGATGATTGAAAAGTCTTTCACGAACAAATCAGAAAACGGTCCTTCAGGCATATCTCGCCGAACCAAAATATATTTGATGGAAATAGGCTCCGTCACCTTTGCCGCAATGGCGCCGGAATGATTGGCAATGACTTCAGCCACACCACTTCCCACCGTTCCATATCCTAAAATTGCAACGTGAATCATACTTTTTTCATCCTTTCCCGCAAATGCAGGCAAACTGCCTGCCCTTCATATTTTTCTTTTCTCTCGTCTTTTTTATCCCGCCAGAATTTCAAACCGGATGACGCCTTCCAATGCCACAGTTTCCTGCAGGAGTTCCTCCACTGGCCGAACCATGTCGGCCGTCGAAGCACCAATGGTCACCCCGGCACATCCGTCCACCGGGATAGTCTGGTTAATCGTTAAAATATTCGTCCCAAACTGGGCAAACACCGACAAAATCGCAGACAGGACCCCTCGCTCATCTTTCAAGACCCCCTGGAAAGTAATAATCCGTCCGGTCATCATATCGCGAAAGGGTCGCACGGAATCCTTGTACTTATAAAATGCACTGCGGCTGATGCCCACCGTTTGAGTCGCTTCGTGGACCGTTCCGGCCTCGCCAAGCTCCAACAAGCGCTTTGCCTTTGCAACTTTCAGGAAAATATCTGGAAGCGCACGCGCTTCCACAATATAATATTTTGGCATTTCTCCCATGATTGTCCCCTTCTTTTGCGTCAAAAGGCGCGAACTGTCTTTCTATGGCGGCCATTTGTATTCAAGCGAGATAATTTTAGCATACTTTCGCCTCAGATGCAACGCATGGGTTTACGCAGAATTGAACAATCTTTCCAAAAAGTCAGTTTTCTTTTTTGTCACTTTGCACAGATCGCCGCAAAATAAGCGGTCCTGCTACCACAGGGCCGCTCATTATTTCTTTCCTCAAAAGCGCTGCCGCTCTTTTGGCTTTATTGACTTCGTTCTTCTTCCGATAAGATCCGCAAAGGCAGCCCATTCAAAAAAATCACCCAGTCTGTCATCTGTCGGATTTCTTCCGGATCGTGGGTAATTACCAGTGCGGGAATCTTCAGTGCGCAGATACGTGCAATCAATCGGCTTTTTAACGGACCATCCAGTCCGCTAAAAGGTTCATCCATCAAAAGCCGCCGGTTCTGCACTTCATTCTCAGTTTGCCCGATCATACAATGAGCCAGTGCACGGTCCAGAGCCACCCGGCGGCGCATCCCGCCGGAAAGTTCTCCCGGCATAGTACTTCCTTCTTCTCCCATGGTCAACGCGGTCCATCGTTTCAATTTCATCAAACGCATCTTTTCTATGCCATGTTTCTCCAAATAAAAGGGCAAATTTCCTTTTTGATGGACAGTTTTTCTGACATTTTCAATATAGGCACTCCGTTTTTTCTTATCAAGCCGACCGCATTTACTGCTGCTCCCGTCGTCGCAGCTGAAACGAGAGAACCTTCGTTTTTTGTCAAAAGAAACAAAAAGGCAACAAATTCTTCAAATAAAAACTTTTTATGACACCTCTTGTGCAATCAAAAGAAATTGGATATAATGGGTTCCAATTGGGTCCCGTTGTATAAAATCGGATCCCGCTATCCATTTTTGGATCAGTCAGAATAAAGAAGGGAATTCATTATGCACAAACGAAAATCTCTGCCCTTGCGAATTTTAAAGGGATTTTACATTTTCATTGTCATCATCGCCGCACTGATTGTGGCCGCATTCTGTGTTTACAAAGCCACTGTCCGTCCGCCGGAGATGGATCATAAGCCTTTGGCCTCTCCCACTGTCAGCGGCGAGCGGCCTCAGGAGAGCAGTCATATGGGAGACCTGAAACGAAAGGACGGGGTTTACACGTTCCTGCTCTTCGGCACCGACGACGGAAACGGCAACACCGACACTATTATGGTAGGTACATATGACACCGTGCGGCAGACCGTCCATATGCTCAGCATCCCGCGGGACACGATGATCGAAACCAATCGATCCAATAAGCGAATCAATGCAGTGTATGCTGCCGGCGGCGTAGAGGGACTGGAAGAAGAACTCTCCGATATGTTGGGGATCCCCATCGATTTTTATGTCCAAATTGATCTGCAGGCCTTTGTGGCCATTGTAGACGCCGTGGGCGGTGTGGACTTTGAGGTTCCTGTGGATATGGATTACGAAGATTTTGTGCAGGATTTATATATCCATTTTGAAAAAGGCATGCAGCATCTGGATGGCCAAAAAGCACTGGAACTGGTGCGCTGCCGCAACGCCTATATCAATCAGGACATCGGCCGGATGCAAACCCAGCAGAATTTCCTCACTGCTCTGGCTGCTAAGGTATTGAAGGTTGGCAGCATTTCTAAAATACAGGAGTTCGCCGCCATTTTCAACCGCTATGCCAAAACGGATCTGAAGCTGGAAAATATTATCTGGCTGGGCGAACGCCTGTTGTCGATAAAAATGGATAACTTGTCCTTTGAAACCATTCCCATCCATGACAACAGTTACATGTATAACGGTCGAGCCTACGTCACTTTGGATATGAATCAGGTCGTTCGCACGGTCAATGAAAAACTGAACCCATATACAGAGGATTTGAAATTATCCGATTTGGATATGATGAGTGTAGTCAACGGCAGAACCGTACACAGCCGCAAATCCTAACCATACACAGTAAAAGCTTGCAGCGTGTCAGGGCCCAACCGTTTCCCTGGCACGCTCCTGTTTTTCGGAAAGGAGTATTTATGACGCAACAAACAATCCCCACCCGCGCAGAAGTCTCCCCGGAGGACCGTTGGTCCATTGAAGATTTATATTCCACAGACGATGCCTTCCTGGCAGAATACCAGGCAGCAGAGA
>JAFOJR010000160.1 GCA_017420125.1 Oscillospiraceae bacterium
CTGGAAACAGGCATTAAAAATCAGGTTATCAAGAATCACCGGGTGCATCCTCATAGTTTTGTGAGATATTCCAGATTTACTGCACTGTGCTTGAAATTTCTCTAATGGTATGATATAATATATGATGTATAGGCTTGCACTTTCGCGGAACAGTTATGCTTCCGTGTGGTTTGTTATGCCCTAATATATAAATAGATAAATTCAGAAAAGGACGTGAAGAGTACTGTGAATTCTTTTGATGAGGTATTTGACGCGGTGAAGGCCTACTGCCTTCAGGACGGCAAAATCGGTGAGATTGCAAAGGGACTGTGGCTGGATAAACTGGAACCTGTCCGTTTGGAGGGTTCTGATGCTGTATTCTACTGTGAGTCTGCATTCCAGAAGGGTGTTGTGGAGAATAACTATGCCAGTTTGCTTCTGGACGGTTTCCAGCATATTCTGGGCTTCCCTGTTCAGCTTCGCCTGATCGTCAAAACAGACAAATCTGCCCCTGCTCCTGTAGAAGAAAGCAGCTTCAGCACCAAGGAGCAACGGGAGGAACTTCAGGATATTCTGGAGCAAAAAAGCAACGGTGACGGCGACTACGCCTACACCTTTGATACATTTATTGTCGGCAATTCCAACCAGTTTGCCTATGCCGCCTGCACCAGCATTGCACGCGGGGACGGCAACGGCAACACCTACAACCCGCTGTTCATCTATGGGCCTTCCGGCCTCGGCAAAACACACCTGCTGACGGCGATTTCCCACGAGATGAAAAAGCGTGACCCCAACCTGAAAATCATATACGTCACCGGTGAGAGCTTTGCCAATGAGCTGATCGAAGCGATTACCCGCCGGCGGGATACCTCTGTCTTCCATGATAAATACCGCAGTGCCGATGTTTTGCTCGTGGACGATGTGCAGTTTATCAGCGGCAAGGAATCCACACAGGAGGAATTCTTCCATACCTTTAATATGCTGCACGCAGCCGGAAAACAAATTGTGCTGACTTCCGACCGCCCGCCGAAGGATATCAAAATTCTGGAGGAGCGCATCCGCACCCGTTTTGAATCCGGCCTTATTACCGACATTTCCATGCCGGAATTTGAGACCCGCGTTGCTATCATCCAGCGCAAGGCAGAATTACTTGACCTTGATATTCCGGAGGATGTTGCTGCATTCATCGCCAACCGCCTGAAAACCAATATCCGCCAGTTAGAGGGCGCGGTCAAGCGCCTGAAAGCAATGGAACAGCTCCAAGACCACTCGCCGTCCATTTCTATGGCGCAGAGTGTGATTCGTGATATTCTCACGGATGAACAGCCCACCCCCGTTACCGTGGAGCGCATTATTGCAGAAGTTTCCAACCTCTATGGTGTTACCTCGGATGATATCCGGAGTAAAAAGCGCTCCCAGCAGATTTCCAACGCACGCAAGGTGGCAATCTACCTTGTACACCAGATTACACAAATGACCCTTGCCTCCATTGGTGAGGAATTTGGCAACCGCGACCACTCTACGATTGTATATGCAGTGAAGTATGTCGAGAAGAATATCAAGAAGGACACCAACCTGCGTGATGCAATTGACTCTATTGCAAAAACTATCCGCGATGGCGTAGCAAAATAATCCAAACGGGTAAAAAGATACCAAAAGTGTCTTTTTCGCCCGGTCTTGTTGTACCCCGAAGCATGGCTTTTTTGTCCCCCCATGTACCGACAGCCCTGTTATACCCTTTTTCCGGATAAAAAACAACCCACAGAATTTTCCACTTTCCTGTGCATCCTGCCATTGTTGGTGGAATCCTGTTGAAGCTGTGAAATTAACATTGCGGAAAAGAATACGAGAAATCGAACGTA
>JAFOJR010000161.1 GCA_017420125.1 Oscillospiraceae bacterium
AGGCCTCCGGGCTGGACCGCAAGGATGTGGACAAGGCATTCAAAGCACTGAAAAAAGAAGAAGCCATTGTCTCTCCCGTCCGCTGCAAATGGGAACCGAAAGCGTAAAAACCCGTTGGGCAAAAAAAAGGCATTGTCATCTGAAAATGACAATGCCTTTTTTTCTCGCTGAAAGCGCTTATTTTTTCAAATTTTGAATGACTTCTTCCGCTGTTTCCGCCACATGTTCCGGCGTAAAGCCAAACGCGGAGAACAAAGCAGAACCGGGCGCCGACGCGCCAAAGTGGTCCAGGGTCACCGTCGCCCCGTCCAGACCCACATATCTGCCCCATCCGAAGCTGCTGCCTGCTTCCACCGCCACTCTGGCGCGGACAGCCCGGGGCAGGACGGATTCCTGATAAGCGCTGTCCTGTGCCGCAAACAGTTCAAAGCTGGGCATGGAAACAATTCGAGGCTGATATCCCTTCTCCCGGAGCAGTTTTCCCGCTTCCATCGCCACACCCACTTCCGAGCCGGAAGCCAGCAGAATCACATCCGGCACACCGGCGCTATCCTGCAGGATATAGCCGCCCCGGAGCGCATCTCTGCCTGTTTCCTCATACAGGGGCAGTGCCTGCCGGGACAGGACCAGAACCGTGGGGCCTTCCGCCTGCAAAGCGGCCAGATAGCCCGCCGCCGTCTCCTTCCCGTCCGCCGGACGGAATACCGTGGTATTGGGCGTGGCCCGCAGCGCGGCCAATTGTTCAACGGGCTGATGGGTGGGGCCGTCCTCACCCACGCCGATGCTGTCATGGGTCATGATATACATCACCGGCAGTTTCATCAGCGCGGACAGCCGCAGTGCCGGTTTTACATAATCAGAGAACACAAAGAACGTGGCGCAGAAGGGCCGCAGACCGCCATACAGCGCCATGCCGTTGCAGGCACAGGCCATGGCCAGCTCCCGCACGCCAAAGTGGATATTGCTCCCGTCATAGGAATCGGGGCCGAAATCCCCCAGTCCTTTTAACTCCGTTTTATTGGAAGGGGCCAGATCGGCGCTGCCGCCAAACAGATTCAGCCCCCCTGCCGCCAGGCGGTTCAATACGGTGCCGGAAGCCGCCCGGGTGGCCGTCTTGTCGGAAAAGTCCCAGAAATCCGCCTGGGACGCAAAGTCCACAGGCAGTTTGCCGGACTGCCAGTCCTCCCACTTCCGGGCAAGGTCCGGATATGCTTTCCCATAGTCTGAAAACAGCTTATTCCATTCATCTTCCGCTTTTTGAAAGCCGGGCTTCATTTGATCGAAATGATCGTATACGCTTTGCGGGATTGCAAAAGCGGCCTCTTCCTGCCAGCCGTAGAACGATTTCATGGCCTGAATGTTTTCTTCGCCCAGCGGTTCGCCATGGGCGCTGGACTTGCCGGCCTTGGGCGTGCCCCGGGCAATTTCCGTCTGCACGATGATGAGAGACGGCTTTTTTGTCTCCTGCTTTGCCTTTTCAATGGCGGCCGCAATGGCATCAATGTCTTCGCCGTCTTCCACGGAAAGCACCTGCCATCCATATGCGGCATAGCGGGCGCCCACATCTTCCCGGAAGGTAATGTCGGTCTGTCCCTCGATGGTGATGCGGTTGCTGTCATACAGCAAAATCAGCTTGCCCAGCCCCATGGTGCCCGCCATGGAGGCCGCCTCTGCCGACGCGCCTTCCATCATGCATCCATCGCCTGCAATCGCATAGGTGTAATTATCCACAATGGGATATCCTTCCCGATTGAAAATGGCGGACAGATGGGCCTCGGCCATCGCCATTCCCACTGCCATGGCAACGCCCTGCCCCAGCGGGCCGGTGGTGGCTTCCACGCCTTCTGTGTGGCCGTATTCCGGGTGGCCCGGCGTGAGGCTTCCCCACTGCCGGAAGTTTTTGATGTCCTCCAGCGAAACGCCATAGCCGAAAAAGTGCAGCAGTGCATATTCCAGCATGGACGCATGTCCGGCGGAAAGAACAAAGCGGTCCCGCCCGGGCCAGTTTGGATTTTGGGGATTGTGCTTCATCTGCCGCCATAACGCATACGCCATGGGCGCCGCGCCGATGGGCATCCCCGGGTGGCCGCTGTTTGCTTTCTGTACCCCTTCCGCTGCCAAAATGCGAATCGCAGTAATTGCTCTTTGTTCCTCTTGATACATCGTTTTGCTCATCCCCTCAACCAATTCATTTTTCATCTTTGATCTTCTACATCCAACGGAATCTGTATCAGTTTTTTCGGCGTTTCCTCTCTCTCATCCGTGCAAAGCGCGGCGCAAAATGCCTCCTGCTCCACCAGAACAAATTGATATCCCGGCTGACAGAAGGAAACGGCGCCGGAATCCCCAACGGAAAACACCCGCTCCCGCAGGGGAAGACCCAGAATCCCGTCTCCCGTGCATTTGCCATAACTTTCCTTCAGCGTCCAGAACGCAATCAGACGCCGCACGGGATCTTCCGCCCGGGCGAGCTGCGCCTGTTCCTCTTCCGCCAGAACGCGTCGGGCCAGACCCGGCCGGCGCGGCCGGACCAGTTCAATATCCACCCCGATGGGAGAATCCCCCACACCGCACAGGGCAAACCCGCCGCTGTGGCTCAGATTAAAGAAAATCTCCGGGCGGGTGGGGAAAAACGGCTTCCCGTTGGCGTCCCGTGCCATGGGGGGCAGCCGGGTGCAGCGGAACCGGGTCCGCAGCACAGCCCCCAGCAGCCGGAGCGCAAGCGCCTTTCCATCTGCTCCTTCGGCATAATACCATGCTGTCAGCCCAATCCCTCCTTTTTCTGCTACTGCTCAGTCAAAAAGCCCTTTTCTTTTAAAACATCCACGATGCCCTGGGCATACGTTCTGCAAATGGCATCATTTTCCGCTTCCACCATGACGCGGATCAAAGACTCCGTTCCGCTGGGGCGGACCAAAATCCTGCCGTTGTCTCCCAACTCCCGAGCGGCCTGCCGAACGGCGCTCTGCACGTCTTCATCCGCCATGGCGGCTTCCTTATCCAGCACCTTTACATTCTGCAGGACCTGGGGATACAGCTTCACCGGCTCTGCCAGCTTGCTCAGCGTGGTTTTTCGTTCCAGCACCACTTCCATCAGCTTGATGGACGTCAAAATGCCGTCTCCGGTGGAAGCATATTTGCTGAAGATAATATGCCCGGATTGTTCGCCGCCCAGCCGGTGGCCGTTGGCAACCATATTTTCATACACATATTTATCGCCCACCGCCGTCTGGACATAATCAATGTCAAACTGGTCAAACGCTTTATACAGCCCCAGATTGGACATGACCGTGGTCACCACCGTATTGTTCAGCAGTTTTCCCCGCTCCTTCAAATACCGGCCGTAGATATATAAAATTTTATCCCCGTCTACAATGTCTCCGTTTTCGTCTATGGCAATGCATCGATCCGCATCGCCGTCGTAGGCAAAGCCCACATCCAGCTTGTTTTCTCTCACATGTTTCTGCAGCACTTCAACATGGGTGGAGCCGCAGTTGTTATTGATATTCCACCCATTGGGCTTGTTGTTGATGACATATGTTTCCGCGCCCAGCGCGTCAAACACGCTTTTGGCAATCATCCAGGCGCTGCCGTTGGCACAGTCCAGACCCACTCGCATCCCCCGATACGAACGGATGGCCAAAGAGATCAGATAGCCGATATAACGGTTGCGGCCGGCGGCATAATCCACCACCTGGCCGATGGCCTCCCGCCTGGCCAGCGGCAGCTGGCCCAGCTCGCCGCTGAGGTACGCCTCAATCTGCTCAATCACTTCTTCTTCCAGTTTTTCCCCGTGACTGTTTAAGATCTTGATCCCGTTGTCGTAATATGGATTGTGACTGGCAGAGATCATAATGCCGCAGTCAAATTCCTGCTCGGTGCGCACCACATAGGCCACACTGGGCGTGGTGGTTACGTGAAGCAGATATACATCGGCACCCGAAGCGTTTAAACCGGCCCCCAGCGAAGCTTCCAGCATATAGCTGCTGCGGCGGGTATCTTTTCCGATGACAGCCCGGCAAGGGTGGTCCTTGCCGTAATACCATCCCAAAAAGCGGCCGATTTCATACGCGTGGGCAGCAGTCAGCGACACGTTTGCTTCCCCGCGAAAACCATCGGTTCCAAAATATTTTCCCATTGCTTTTCTCCTGTTCTCTCTGTGTTTCTACTGATATGGTATGCGGTGGGACAGATTTATGCCAATCCGGCTCCGCCCGCCGCGTCGAATGCAAACGAATATAGGTATTATAGCACAGGTTCTGTCCTTCCCACAAGGCGGGAAGCGCAGTTTTTCAAAAAGCTGTCTGTCATTTTATGTGCGCCAGACGGTCATGCAGAAAAAAAACCGGCTGTTTCCTGTGCTCAGCCGGTTTTTTCCAATCTCACGAAAAACTGTCAATCTTTTATTATCTCTCACGGGCCACACCGGACCGGATGGCCGCTTCCCGCACCGCCGCCGCCACAGCAGGCCCCACCCGGGGATCAAATGCCGCGGGAATAATGTTCTGCGCATTGCGCTCCTCGTCCGGAATCAGGGACGCCAGCGCCAGCGCCGCCGCCACCTTCATCTCCTCGTTGATATCCGAGGCGCGGACATCCAGCGCGCCGCGGAAAATGCCCGGGAACGCCAATACATTGTTGATCTGGTTGGGATAGTCAGACCGCCCTGTGCCCACAATCTGCGCCCCGGCGGCAAGGGCCAGATCCGGCGCAATTTCCGGATCGGGATTGGCCATAGGGAAGACAATGGCGCCCTCGTTCATGCTTCGCACCATGTCTTCTGTGACCAGGTCTTTTTTGGAAACGCCGATGAATACATCAGCCCCTGCCATGGCGTCTGCCAGCGTGCCGGTGATGCCGCGGGGATTCGTCATTTGGGCCAGCTCCCGGTGCACCCAGTTGGCATACGTTTCCCGATGACTGAGAATTCCTTTGCTGGAACAGACGATGATCTCTTTCACGCCCATATTGCACAGCATCCGCACAATGGCGCCGCCGGCGGCGCCGGCGCCGCTGACCGCCACTTTAATTTCGTCCCAGCGCTTGCCCACTACCTTCAGCGCATTGTCCAGCGCCGCCGTCACCACAATGGCTGTTCCATGCTGGTCATCGTGAAACACCGGGATGTCCAGCCGCTCTTTCAGCTTCCGCTCAATTTCCACACAGCGGGGAGAGGAAATATCTTCCAGGTTGATCCCGCCAAACCCGGGGGCCATCCATGCCACGGCATTGACGATTTCGTCCACCTCTTTGGTATCCAAACAAATGGGAACGGCGTCTACCCCTGCAAATTCTTTCAGTAAAACCGCCTTCCCTTCCATCACGGGAAGGGCCGCTTCCGGGCCGATGTCTCCCAGCCCCAAAACGGCTGTCCCGTCTGTCACAACAGCGACCAGGTTTCCTTTTCCCGTATATTGATAAATGCTTTCCGGCTGGGCCACAATGCGGCGGCATGGTTCCGCCACCCCCGGCGTATAAGCGGTAGAAAGGTCATATTTGCTTTTCACGGCCACCTTGCTTACCACTTCCAGCTTCCCTTTCCACTGGGCATGCAGCGCAAGGGCTTCCTCCTCAATCTTCATCCCGGTCTTCATTCCTTTCTGCTTTTCCGTTCTGCTTTTCCGCAAAGGGTCTGATAAGAAAACGCACATCTCTCACGTTTCTTTCCTTTTTGGGTTCCAGTATATCATATCCATTATAAACCTGTCACTGATTTTATCTCGTAAGGCGCCTG
>JAFOJR010000162.1 GCA_017420125.1 Oscillospiraceae bacterium
AAAAGAATTGGAAAACAACGCTGTAACCGTGAGACAAATCCCATTCACTGCAATACTGTCGCCAATTTTTGTTCCTTCCAAAACCTTCTCTGCCTGAATCGTCAGCACCGCAGAATATCGTCCTCGCTGTATTCGCTCTATGGTTCCGATTTCTTCAACAATGCCTGTGAACATGCTGACGCACCTCGCTTTCTATGAGAAAGTCCTCTCCCAAACGGGTAATCGTGCTGTTGCGCAGCAAAAACCCATCAGCTGGATCAGGAACTCCCGTCCCTTCCACCGGCGTTTTTGCAATTTTCCCGCCAAATATTTTTGGCGCAATATATGCCTGTACCTTCTGCACAATTCCACTTTCCAGTGCCGCCCAATGCAGCGTTCCTCCGCCTTCCAGCAAGATGCTGTCAATACCATCCTGCCCCAGTTTCTCCATAAGGTCCTCTAAGTCCACGTGACCATTTTTTTCATTTGTCAGCAAAATGCGGCATCCGGCTTCCTCGTAAACCGTCTGTTTCTCCCGATCAGAACAACAGGTTGCTATGATCGTCGGCACTTGTTCTGCAGTGGTAATCACTTTAGCCATCGGTGGCGTGCGGAGCCGGGAATCGCAAATAATGCGGATAGGATTCTTCCCCCCATCGATTCGGCAGGTCAGCAGCGGATCATCCGCAAGAACGGTTCCAACCCCTGCCATAATTGCAGTATACCGGTTGCGCTGCTGATGTACGTGATTTCTGGCAGCTTCTCCTGTTACCCATTTGGAAGCACCAGTATAAGTTGCTATTTTCCCATCCATCGTCATGGCATATTTCATGACAACAAACGGTCGTTTCGTCTTGATATAATGAAAAAACACTTGGTTGATCTGGTCACATTCTTCCCGCAGAGCATTCTCCGTTACTTTTACGCCATTCGTCTGTAAAATCTGAACACCTTTCCCACAAACCAGTGGATTGGGGTCGGCAGAACCGATCACGACGCGATGAATGCCTGCTTCCAGAATGGCATCTACGCAAGGCGGCTGCTTTCCGTGATGACAACAGGGCTCCAGCGTCACATACATTGTTGCGCCTTTTGGCGATTCTGTACAAGCCGCCAATGCATTACGTTCTGCATGCGGCTGCCCGTATTTCTCGTGCCACCCCTGTCCGATAATTCGACCATCTTTCACAATAACCGCGCCTACCATAGGGTTTGGCGCTGTCCAGCCACAGCCTTTTTCTGCCAGCTGAAGCGCCAATCGCATATATTCATTATCGTCCATCCGCACACTCACCTCTAAAAATGAAATTGCCCCAAACAAAACGTTCAAGGCAAGTTAGAAAATGCACAGGAGCATTCCTGCACAAAACAAAACTCCGGAATGCCGACACACCCCAGAGCAATCATTCTACACACAAAACGATGTCGTCCTGTGCTGTTACCTTCTTCCATCCAGACTATACTGTCGGCTTCGGAATTGCACCGAATCATGCCTTGCGGCTCGTGGGCTTTACCACCGGTCGGGAATTGCACCCTGCCATGAAGATTTTCTATTCAATTTACGAAAATAGTATACACACTCTGTTTTCTTTTGTCAAGATCGTTTAAAACATTACCAAATAAAATCTGATTTTGTATCTGCATCAAAGGAAAAGGACGTTTTGTCCTGTCTGATTTCTCCAAAGCGCCCAACCCATTCCTTTGATGCTGCAAATACTCTTGCCCATGTACTTCGCTGATTCTCTCTTTGCACGGTAAAAACAGAAAAATTTTAACTGCTGCTCTCTTTTTTGTAAATACCCGTTTCCAGTACATCATCCAATTTTCTTTTCCTGCAGCATTTGCCGAAACTCTGCTTCTGTTAAAATGGAAACACCCAGCTCCTGTGCCTTTTTTTGCTTGGACCCGGGATTTTCGCCTGCAATCACATAATTTGTCTTTTTGGAAACGGACCCGGACACTGTTCCGCCCAAATCTTCAATGGCCTTTTTTGCTTCTCCCCTGGTATAAGCCTCCAATGTGCCTGTCAAAACGAAAGTCAGGCCCGCAAAGGGCATATCTTGCTCCGGCTGCTTCTGCGCCGCTGTTTCGTTCACACCTGCTTCCCGCAACAAGGCCAATAAATGCCGGGACTGTTCATTTTCAAACCATTCTATCATGTAGTCCGCCGTAATGGGACCAATTTCGTGAATGGAAACCA
>JAFOJR010000008.1 GCA_017420125.1 Oscillospiraceae bacterium
AAAAACGGATGTGCATTCTGGAAAAGACAATCGATCTGCCCATAGAGCAGGACAGTCAAAAAAAGGAAAGCAGGTCAAACAAAACAAACCGGGAAAACATCAGGAGCCGAAACGCCCCCATCGTACTGTCTCGAAATCAAAAAAAAGGGCGGAAAACCGCTCTTCTGTATCAAAATCAAAATAAGCACAGGCAAAAAATCATCAGGCCACCTGCGACCGGGCTGCAATGCCCGATTGCAGGTGGCTTTTTTGCAGGAAATCCCATGTGTAGAAACAGCGTTCCATGGGAATAATACTCATGTTCTCTCCCGTTGGCCATCCATTACATACCAGCGATGGGAGTGATGACATGGGCTACAACGGGAAAGTGGAAATCAGCGGCGTAAACACTTCACACCTTACGGTGCTGAAACGAGAGGAAGCTCAGGCACTGTTTCTGAAAGCCAAAGAAGGCGATGAAAACGCCCGGCAAAAATTGATACAGGGAAATCTGAGACTGGTACTCAGCGTCATAAAAAAATTTGAAAACCGCAACGAAAATATGGACGACTTGTTCCAAGTAGGATGCATCGGCCTTATTAAGGGTATTGATCATTTTGACGTCAGCCTAAATGTACTTCCCAGCACATATCTGGTGCCTATGATCGTGGGTGAAATCCGCCGTTATCTGCGAGACAACAGCACTATCCGGGTCAGTCGTTCCATGCGAGATACTGCATATAAAGTTCTTCAGGCTAAAGAGCAGTTTATTGGACGGCATCAGAAAGAACCCACCGTGGACGAGCTGGCCAAAGAACTGAATCTGCCCCGCCAAGATATCATTTTTGCTCTGGACGCGATTTTGGACCCTGTTTCCCTTTATGAGCCGGTTTATTCCGATGGCGGAGACGCCCTGTATGTGATGGATCAAGTACGGGACAAAAAGAACACTGATGACCACTGGCTGGAGCAAATTGCACTGAAGGAAGCAATTTCTCATCTGAGTGAACGGGAACGTCGTATCCTTGCGCTTCGATTTTATGAGGGGAAAACCCAAATGGAGGTCTCCGCTGAAATAGGGATCTCCCAAGCGCAGGTCTCCCGGCTGGAGAAAAATGCGCTGGCTTCTATTAAAAAACAAATGTAAAAAAAGGCAGTTTTTGCACTCGGAATTCCATTTCCGTTTTGCTGCAAAAACCGCCTTTTTAATTTATGCATAAGCCAACCCTCTTCTTACATAGAAATTCAATATCCAATCAACAGTCTGAAAAAATGAGGTCCCCTCATTCAGACTGAATCAAACGCAAAGGTGGATTCGGCCATGCTGTGTAAATATTCTGATCTGCGATGCAAAGAAGTAGTCAATATTGCAACCGGCGCTCGTTTGGGGTACGTTTCCGATGCGGAAATCGACCTCTCAGATGGAAAAATCTGTGCATTGATTGTGCCTGGACCTGCACGCTTTTTCGGCCTGTTTGGACGAGGTGAAGACCAAATTCTCCCCTGGAATTGCATCCGGCGTTTCGGCAGCGATATTATTTTGGTAGAGCGAGACGTTCCTCCACCACCACCGCCTCGCCCGCAGCGAGAGCATCGCTGTCGTTGGTTTTAACTTTCGTTTTTCCCCGTTATTCACCAGGCCCCTGTGCGGCGTCCCAAGGGACGCCGCTTTTGCGTTTTCGAAAAAACGAAAGTTTTGTTTCTGAGCAGATAACGGCAAAAAAGATCAGCGCAAACCCGCAAAAATGCTGTAAATTCGGCCGGTCTCCATAAAAGAGAATGGAAAAGATCACCGCAAACACAGATTCCAGTGACAGCAAAACGGACGCCGCAGAAGGATCCGTATATTTCTGTCCCAAAGCCTGCAGGGAAAGGGTAATCACCGTGCAGAAAACTGTCAGATAAAAAAGCTGAACTGTCATCTTTTCAGACCAGATGGTGGGAAACGGTTCCCATAGCATGCCACAAACAGCCCCCAACAACCCTGCCACCGCAAATTGAATGGCGGTCAGCAGAAAAACATCCCGCCCTTCTGCTCCTTTTGAAAGAACAACGATATGTGCGGCAAACATACAGCCACTCAACAGTGTAAGCAAAGTTCCCCTGTCTAAAGCAATCACAGACGACCCATCCAAGGAAATCAGTCCTACTCCGATCACACAGAGTACAGCGGCCAGCAGATGATATCGATCCGGCCGCTTTTTTGCTGCAACCCAAGCAAAAAATGGGACCAATACGCAGTAAATAGTGGTCAAAAACGCATTGACCGACGGCATGGTATCCTGCAGGCCAAACGTTTGAGTGGCATAAGCCAGGAAAAGAAACACTCCCATCCAACCGCCCCAGCGAAAATAACTCCTGTCCAACGCCTTCCATCGAGGCAGCAGGCAGATTCCCAGAAGCAGAGCAGCGGCCAAAAACCGAATGGCCAGAAGGTAAAAAATAGGGATGGTGTCAATGGCAGTCTTCATCACCACAAATGCGCTGCCCCAAATAATAGTTGCCAAAAGGATGCCATATCTGGCCGTTTTCTGTAAAAACGCTTCGTGTTTCAATCCGGCAACTCCTTTCTGAAGATTGCTTGCCAAACAGCTTTCGCTGGGGTATGATAATCCATATCACCAGGAAAGCGGGAAATGATATGGCAAAATTAGGACGAGATTTTTATCAGCGGGACACTTGCACGGTGGCCGCAGAACTGCTGGGAAAATACCTGGTGCGCCGCACAGAAGAAAATCTCTTCGTCTGTCGCATCACGGAAACGGAAGCATATATCGGCCCCATCGATAAGGCATGTCACGCATTTGGCAATCGGAAAACCAAACGTACAGAAGTGATGTTTGGCCCTCCTGGATATTCTTATATTTACATGATTTATGGCGCATACCACTGCTTGAACTTTGTCACAGAACAAGAGGGGCGACCATGTGCTGTACTGATCCGGGGCGGCATTCCCCGCAGCAATTTAGATTTTCTTGCCCGCAACCGGTTCGGCCTCTCTTATGGTCAGCTGAGTACATATCAGAAGAAGCACTTTTTGGATGGCCCTGGCAAACTCTGTCTGGGTCTTCAACTGACCAGAGCAGAAAATGGACTGGATCTAACCGGCGACACTTTATTTGTCTGTGACACATTATATGAACTGGGACTTCCAGAGGTGCCGGACGATCATCTGCCGTTTCAGATTCAAACCGGCCCCCGCATTGGAATTGACTATGCCGAAGAAGCCGTTTCCTTTCCCTGGCGCTATTATTTATAGCATTTCTTTTCGGGTTTTCTCCTCATGTTTTCTTAATATAATAGGATACATTGTTCAAAAACTGCTGTAGCAATGCTACAGCAGTTTCATTTGCTGCATGGCAGCCTTTGCCATCAACCGCTTCTTGCCCTTTTCTTCAAACTGGATTTCCAACAGTGCATCTCCCCCCATCTGCTGAACAGAAAGAATGGTTCCCTTGCCAAAAGCCTTATGCAATACCTTATCTCCATCGGAAAGGCGAATGGAAACCGTTCTTTGCTGTTTTGCCGGTCTTGCCACTGTATCTCTCAACTTCGTGCGGGACACGCTTTCATTCTTCTCTCTGGCCGCGTTTTGCACTCCTGCCTCCCAGGAAGGAAAAATATCCGGCCGCTTTTGAAACACAGGCTGGGAAAACACATCTGACGCGGAAACCTGATTTGCTGCAAATTGCTGCCGCTGATGCAACAAACAATCCGGAGAAATTTCCTCCACAAAGCGAGAAAGACGATTATTCATCGTGCGGCCAAATAAAAGCCTTTGTCTGGCACAGGTCATCGTCAAAGATTGTTTGGCACGAGTAATGGCTACATAGCATAGCCGCCGCGCTTCTTCCATCTCTTCCGGGTTGCCAATGGCCTGGATCCCCGGAAAAATCCCTTCTTCCATTCCCGCTAAAAAGACATGAGAAAATTCCAATCCTTTTGCATTGTGCACTGTCATCAGCGAAACAAAATCCTCTTGCTCTGCTTCTGCATCCAGCGTGGTAAGTAAAGAAATTTCGTTTAAAAAGTCTTCCAGCGTAGGCATAACCCCTTCTTCCTCCATGCGGCTTTCATAGGTAAGGATACTGGATTTTAATTCCAATACATTTTGTTCCCGGACCCGATTTTCTGTTGTTTTTTTCTCACGCAACATAGCAATATAGCCACTTTGTAATAATAATTCTTCGTAAAGCTCTCCCAGCGGAACGGTATGCGACAGCTTTATCATCGCCTGTATCATCCCAGCGAAAGCGCGAAGTTTGGCTTCCGAACGGCTCAGTTCCGGATAAACTTTTGCATGAATGAGCACCGACCAGAGTGAGCACTGCTCTCGCTCCGCAATCTGTGCCATGGTGTCGATGGTTTTTGCGCCGATGCCTCGCGCAGGCCGGTTCAAAATCCGCCGCAGGCGCAGGTCGTCAGACGGATTATGAATGACGCTTAAATATGCTGTCATATCCTTTATTTCCGCTCGATCATAAAAACTGGTGCCGCCAAAGATATGATAGGGAATCCCATTTCTCTTCAGCGCTTCTTCCAGTACCTGCGATTGGGCATTCATTCGATATAAAATGGCGCAGTCGCTCCAATGATTGGTCTCCTGATATTGCTCCAGCAGACGCCGGGCAATATACTGCGCTTCATCGATGCCACTGGTCGCCGTATATACTGTAATTTTTGTTCCTTCGCCCCGGTCAGTCCACAGTTTTTTCCCTTTCCGCGCCGTATTGTTGGCAATTACCTGGTTGGCTGCTGTTAAGATAATTTGGGTGGAACGATAATTTTGCTCCAACCGGATCACTCTGGCATCGCGATACTGCTGTTCAAAACTCAGAATGTTTTCAATGGTCGCCCCACGGAACTTATAAATGCTCTGGTCATCGTCTCCCACCACACAGATGTTCTCGCTTCCGCCTGCCAGAAGCGCCGTCAACAAATACTGCGCATGGTTGGTGTCTTGATATTCGTCCACCATCACATAGCGAAACTTCTTTTGATAAAACAGCCTCACTTCTTTGAACTGCTGCAGCAGCAGCACAGTATAAAAAATCAAATCATCAAAATCCAGTGCATTTGCACTGCGCAGACGAGTCTGATATTCCGCATAGATTGCCGCAATCTTTTCCTCATAAAAATTACTGTTCGCCCGGGCTTGTTCCTGCAGTGCTTCCGGTGACTGCATATTGTCTTTGGCACGGCTGATAGCGTTCAAAACCCGTTTTGGATCCATTGCTTCCGTGCTGATATTCATACTTTGCAGCACATCTTTCATCACTGTACCGCTGTCTGTTGTATCATAAATGGTAAACTGGGAGGAAATTCCCAACCGATCGATATCCTTCCGAAGAATTTTGACACAAAGAGAGTGAAAGGTAGATGCCCAGACATCCAATGCCACAGGCCCCAGCATTTGTTCCAACCGATCTTTCAGCTCCCCTGCAGCTTTGTTTGTAAATGTTATGGCTAAAATATTCCAAGGTGCCGGAGCATCCCAGGTGCAAAGCCGCTGCATGCGCGCCGCCTGTGCTTTGTCTGGTGCGTTACTGTAAGTTTCCAAGAAGTCCACATCCTCAGATGTGACAAATTCCGGAATTTCTTCCGTGTCTGCCCCGCTTCCATACCGCAGCAAATGGGCCACCCGATGAATCAGGACTGTAGTCTTTCCGCTTCCCGCTCCCGCCAGCAGCAGCAGCGGTCCCTCCGTGGCAAAAACAGCTTCTTTCTGTTTTTCATTCAAATGGCCGTATTCTTGCGCTATCGCCGCCCGGCGCGCCTTATAAAACCGTTCGATTTCTTTTTTTGTTAACATATAGGAACTCTCCCGTTTTGCATAGTGGATTTATTGTAGTCCATTTCCCCTGCTGGATCAACCGAAAATATATCAGCAGAAAGTCAGCCGGGCGTACACTATCCTCTGCCGCATTCGCAATACCTTCGGCATTTTGTATTTCTCTTTTCTTTGTTTTTCAATTGAAGCTTCTATTCCACAATCTCAAACGAAAGTGCTTGGTACGCCTCTTCTCCAGCCGCCTTTTCGGCGAGACTCCCGATAATGACACCGGTGTTGTCTGAAAGTTTCAAAGCACGATTGTGCTCTTTTGATCCATCCTCTTCCGTGTAATCCCAATAGATGAAATCATCCCGTGCATCGTTTACCGTCACATTGGCCATCGATGGGATTTCTGCAGCATAGTGCTCAAACATACTGCCAAGCAAAAACATGCCGTCCAGCAGAGCATTGCCTTCTTTGTCAACAACAGTAAACTGACCATCGCTCTGTCGCAGGTCCAACCCGTTGGTTGTATCCAGTGTAACCTTTACATTCTCTCCGGTTTCCACGCGGAATGTAAACGACTTGCTGGTGGAGCATCCTCCCAAAATCAGCGCAGCAAAAAACATTGCAAGCAGCACAAGTCCTTTTTTTCTCATCGCAAATCCCTCCTTATCCCTTTTCTGAAACAATCCGAACGCGAGACCGAACATCTGGCAAATTGTCTTTATGCTTTTCCCTGTACATCTGCCCCCAACGCATAGATGTCCTGATCGATAGTAAAATTTTTCAAATTATATAAAATCAACACATTGGTGATACCCTGCTCTTGGATATATTCTGTCACAGATTCTTTCCAATATCTCAAATCCACCAGGTGCACTTCGGCATAGTCCTCTATGGCAAATTGGGCAAAGGTATTTGCATAAGAGTCTTTAATCAACAACAGCTTCCCACCCTGCGGATTGTGCCCGATCACCTTCGTTATCGGCTGGTTTCCATTGAGAAAAACAGAATATTTATCTTTGACTTTTAAATAACTGCGCGTATAAAAAGAATGCTCCGGCGTTGGGTCATCATTGTACCAGACTTCTGTTTGCGGAGTTGTATAGTACGCTGTGATGGTATCCGGCTGAATGGTATATAAATTTGCTTTGGAATAAGTGGTGCCGAAAAACTGGTCACTTAATACTTCTTCCGTGTAAGCAGACAAGGGCTTCGTCTCCCGGCCCAGTGTCGCCTGCCATGCCTGGTACGCATAATACGCCCCCAGACTGGTCCAATGGTGATCGGTTTTATAATAGATATACTCTGTATCGTGGGCCTGCAGCGGCTCCATCACGTTGACCAAATGGACGCCTGCCTCATCTGCCTGCTGCAGCAGCATTGCCTGATCCACCTCCGGTGCGTGCGCCGGCAATTTTTCTTCCAGCACACCGGACGCTACAGGCGCCAGCAAAACCTGAACTGAAACACCCAGTTTCTGCTGGGTGTAGTTGGAAAAAGACACTACACTTTCTATATTTTTTTCCAAGCGCACCTGGTCCGCCTGACAAAACTGCTCAATCAAAAAACCATCCTTGGCAAAGTATACACCGCCGGAATCCCGCTTTCCAGTGGAACGTTCCGACAAAGTTTTCAAACCTACCCATTCATTTCTCAGCGGAAACTGGTCTGTAATATATTCCCCCAGTTCTTTCATATAGCTTCCATCGAAAAGAGCATTGGCGGAAAACCCCGGACGCTGCGCCAAATATCGATTTTCGTTTTCCGAAAATTCTTGATCCGGCGTCAATAGATTCCAAATAGCAAAGCCGAAGAGCAAAACGGCAAATAAAATGGTCATACTTTTTCCGCGCATAGAGGCCTCCTAAAATCGGAAATAAAGAAATGGATTATAGCTGCTGTCCACCAAATATGCCACACAGAAAAGAAAAATCGCCGCAGCTCCCACGCATTCGACAACGGTAAGCAGATTGATGTTCCACTGGCTCACGGCCTTTTCATATAACCGCTTTGCCAGCGGCGTTGCAGCAACACACAGCAGCAGCAACAGCGGCCAGTGGCTTGTCAGCGCATAGAGCGATACGTCGTTGACGAAGGGAATTCCGCCAGCGCCGAACATTGCTCCAAGATAGGAAAATCCTGCGGAAAAATCATCGAAAGCAAACAACACCCAGCCCACCATAACAAAAAATAACGCATAGATATGTCCCACTATGCCGGGCAGTTTCTCCAACCACTTCAGTAAGAATAGTTTTTCCAAAATCAATAAAATACAGTAATAAATTCCCCAAGCCAAGAAGTTCCAACTGGCCCCGTGCCAAATTCCCGT
>JAFOJR010000163.1 GCA_017420125.1 Oscillospiraceae bacterium
GCTTTTGAAGCATCCTTTGAAAGAGAAAGTTGCCGGTATCGATTTTGCCGTCGGTTTGGTGGAGCAGGCAGCTGCACGGGGAGACAAGCTTTTCCTTTTGGGAGCGAAGCCTGGTGTTGCGGCGCTTGCAGGAGAAAAGCTCCAGGAAAAATATCCGGGATTGCAAATTGTGGGGGTACACGATGGATATTTTCAGGAGGATGAACCCATTGTGGAGGAAATTAACCAAAGCGGTGCTGTGATATTGTTTGTTTGTCTTGGTGCGCCCAAGCAAGAACAATGGATGAAAAATCATATGGAACAACTTACCCATGTAAAGCTGATGGCTGGTCTGGGAGGATCTTTAGATGTCTTTGCAGGAGCGGTAAAGCGCGCACCGGATTTTTGGGTGAAGTCCGGGCTGGAATGGTTATATCGCTTGCTTCAAGAGCCAAAGCGATTTGGCAGAATGTGTAAACTTCCATTGTTCCTGTTTGACGCTTTACGCATGCGGATACGCAGAAAATAAGGAGGCGTTATGGCAGGAAAACTGATTGTCCTAGAAGGGACGGACGGTTCTGGGAAGTCGACGCAGCTTCAACTTTTATGCAAGCGGCTGGAAGAAGAAGGTAAAGCGTTTCAAAAATTGGTGTTTCCACGATACAATGAGCCGTCATCGCTGTTTGTACGGATGTATTTAAATGGTGATTTTGGTACCCATCCGTCTGATGTAAACGCATATGCCGCCTCCACTTTTTATGCGGTTGATCGATATGCGTCTTTTCAAATGGATTGGAAAAACGCATATGAATCCGGACTTCTTTTCCTTTCAGACCGATATACTACGTCGAATGCTATCCATCAAGCAGCTAAGCTGCCAAAGAAGGAAAGAAAAGTCTATCTGCGATGGTTGTTTGACTTTGAATATGAGAAATTAGCCCTTCCCCGTCCAGATTTGGTGATTTTTTTAGATATGCCAACGGAATATTCTATACAGCTTTTGCACGACAGAGAGCGCCAGACGGGAGTCCAAGGAGATATTCATGAAATGGACATAGATTATTTGTCCTCCTGCAGGGAGGCTGCCCTGGAAGCTGTGCAATATGATGGGTGGAATACCATTTCATGTGTTCAGAATAATAGGATTCGCGAGCCAGAGGAAATTGGAGAAGAAATTTATCACCTGATATTTGCAAATGAACTAGAAATAAACAACAGTTGAAGGAAATGGGGGAAAATTATGGTATACATTCTTTTGGGAACTGGCTTCGAAGAAATCGAAGCAATTGCGCCGGCTGATTTGCTGCGCCGAGCCGGTGTGGAAGTCCAGTTTGTTGGTGTTAACGGCCCTGTTGTTGCTGGTGCGCACGGAATTGAAGTAAAAGCCGATATTACACTTTCAGAAGTGAACTTGGAAGGATTGGAGCTTTTAATTGTTCCTGGTGGATCCGATGGAGTGCAGTCCATTAGTGAAAGCCAGACAGCACTGTCCCTTTTGAAAAACGCATATAAAAAAGGTTGCTATCTTTCTGCCATTTGTGCTGGCCCCACGGTGCTTGCCAAAATTGGTGTTTTGGAGCATTGCAATGCAACCTGTTACCCGGGGATGGAGGCAGAGTTAGGGAGTTCAGTTGCTCCAGTTGATGAAAACGTTGTAATGGATGGACACATCATTACTGGACGTGCACC
>JAFOJR010000164.1 GCA_017420125.1 Oscillospiraceae bacterium
CTCTTTTGGAGTATAATTTAACGCAAACGGTGAGAGACAGTGAAATGGCCAAAGCGTTGTCTGCGCTGGCACAAAAGAGAGGGGAAACACTGAAAATACATCTCAAAATAGATACTGGCATGTCTCGCTTGGGATTTTATGTAAAAGAGGAGGAAGAATCTCTGACTGCCCGGGAGATCGGCGCGCTGCAGAACCTGCCTAATTTACATTTTGAGGGGATTTTCACTCATTTTTCCGATGCGGACGGCAGCGAAGCATACACCATGTCTCAGTTCAATAAATTTTTAAATTTATTGGATGCTTTGGAACGGCAGGAGAATATGACATTTGAAATTCGTCATTGCGCTGCCAGTGCAGCTGTGATAAACTATCCATGTACTCATTTGGACATGGTACGTCCCGGGCTTGCTTTATATGGTATGTATCCTGCAGAAAATATGGACATGATTGTCAAACTTCGACCGGCTATGTCTCTTCGAACGAGAATCGCCGCAGTGCACCATCTGCCCAAAGGAACCCCTGTCAGCTATGGACGCACCTATATTCTGGAGCGAGACAGTACGTTGGCTGTGCTTCCCATCGGCTATGCAGATGGACTGCACCGTCTTTGTTCCAATGGCATTGAGGTTTTAATTCATGGGCAGCGGGCCAAACAAATCGGCCGTATTTGCATGGATCTCTGCATGGTGGATATAACGGAACTTCCAAATGTAAAAGCCGGCGATGTGGCAACGCTTTTCGGTATCGATGGAGAAGCTGTTTTGCCGGTGGAAGAAATGGCAAATCAAATTGGAACCATTTCTTATGAGCTGGTTTGTGCGCCATCTCCGCGGGTTTTTCGGGTTTACCGCTGAAATCAATTTGAAGTGTAATCATCTCCCACGCACAAGGACGGCCTTTGCTACATAAAGTAAAAGTGCAAGAAGGAGAACTGCGGGGGATGAAAATTTTATTGAAGAAGTATAAATTGTTTTACCCCGTGGGAAAATGAAAGTAGCTGATTTCTTCCATCTATTTGGCAGGAAGAAGCGGCGACTATCTTCCAGCGGAGTGTGAACTTTGTGGACAACAGCATCAAACGAGGCGATATTTATTATGCCGATTTAAGTCCTGTAGTTGGAAGCGAGCAGGGTGGTATGCGTCCTGTCTTAATCGTGCAGAATGATACAGGCAACCGGCACAGTCCAACCATCATTGCAGCAGCTATTACATCGCAGATTAACAAAGCGCGTCTGCCAACGCACATTGAACTTTCCGCAAGGCATTATGGCCTCACAAGGGACTCCGTGGTGCTTTTGGAGCAAATCCGGACATTGGATAAGCGCAGGCTGCGGGAGCGTCTTGGTCGTTTGGATGACGGATTGATGCAACGGGTGGATTCTGCAATTGCAGTCAGCTTTGGGCTGCCAAGTCAGCAGGTATGATTGATGGCGGCGCGGACCTTTGCGGGTTCGCGCCGCCCCAAGAAAACGGAGGTACATATATTATGGGAAGATCGTGTCTTACGTATATTTGCGCCATTGGCCTTGTGGTTTTGGTTTTGGCAGGTTTCTGCACTGTGCTTGCCCAGCAAGGGGACAAAGATGATCCACTTGTGACTTTAAGCTATTTGAACAACCAGCTGACACCTGCAGTTTTAAAGCAGGTAGACAGTGAGCTGAATACCAAAGGTACTGCACTTTCCAACAAGTTGAATGCGCAGATTGACAATGCGTTGGGCAATGTGAGCAGTGGAACCACATATCAGATGATATCCCTTGCTGCAGGGAAGACGTTGAAAGGTAGCGCGGGTACAGAGGTTCTGTTGCGCAGCGGAACAGCTACTTGCGTTTCTTCTGCCTCCCCTGGGCTCCTGGACACCACGGCCGGAACGACTTTGGAAAACGGTAAGGCTTTGGCAGCAAATCATCTGTATATTATGTCTGCAGATGGGAAAGGCGTAAAAGCCGGAAGTGCTGCAACATTTTTGGTGCGGGGAGAATGCACAATTTCATAGTCTGAAGCAAAACAGCGTACCGGTGTGTATCTTATTGCCGCTGATGGGAATGGATTGTTTTACCAATGCGATCCATTCCCATCAGCGGCTGCTTTTATGACAGAGTCGTGTCATAAATTGACAAATAAAGCAGTATGATATGCGGTATACTATGAGTTGAAACAGGACCGGTGAAAAAATATTATTGACAGAAGAAAGCAAGGATAGCAGGTCAAGCTGAAAAATGAAATAAATTGGCAGAAGACGGGAAAAATCGGAAAATTATTGTAGAAATGTTTTGGCAAGTGTGGTAATATAATGCAATAAAAAAGAATGGAGTGACATGCACTTGTCCTATTTGATGGCTATCTTCCTGGGTCTTGTCCAGGGAATTGCAGAATTTTTGCCGATTTCCAGTTCTGGGCACCTTTCTCTGCTACAAAATTTTTTCGGTGTGGAAAATATAGAAAACGAGAATGTATTTTTCTCCGTACTGCTCCATTTGGGAACGCTGATCTCTGTTTGTATCGTTTATCGGAAAGATATCGTGGAAATGCTCCGAGAATTTTGCACAGGTGTTGGCGCTTTGTTTTCTCCAAAGCTGCGGACAAAGGAGCCAAGCTCTGCCCGGCGCCTGGTTATGATGGTAATTCTGGGTACGTTGCCTCTGTTGGTGATTATGCCTATTAAAAATGTAGTGGAAGAATTATATTCCAACACCATTTTTATTGGACTTGCATTGATTATAACAGGCTTTGTTTTGTACCTGTCTGATCAGTTGGCCAGAGGAAAGAAAACCGAGCGCAGCATGACAATTAAAGATGCGTTGTTGATTGGCTGCGGACAGGCAATTGCTGTGGTTCCGGGTTTGTCCCGTTCCGGTTCTACGATTTCCGTTGGAATGATGTGCGGTTTGAAGCGAAGCTTTGCAGTACGCTTTTCTTTCTTGCTATCTCTGCCCGCTGTGCTTGGAGCAAATATTTTAAGTTTAGCTGACGCAGCAAAGGCAGGAATTAATACCGCAATGCTGCCGAAATATTTACTTGGGATGATTGTCGCGGGAGTGGCAGGTTATTTTGCGATTCATTTGGTAAAGCTTTTGGCACGGAAAGGAAAATTTGGCAATTTTGCCTGGTATTGCTGGATTGTTGGTTTTCTGGCAATTATTGCCACATTTGTTCTGCATTAAAAGAAAGGATCCTTTATGGCAACCACAACAAAGAAGACAACAAAAAAAACAGCGGCAAAGAGCGGGAGTACGCAGAAGCGGACTCCCGCCAAAAAAAAGCCGGCTGTGCAAAAAAAGCCAGTGGCTCAGACAAATCCACCTATTCGGCGTGAAGTGGGTGCCGTTCTGTGCTTGTTTTTGGCGCTTTTTTCTTTTTTGGGATGCCTTGGCGTGAAAGCGCTGTTTATTGATCTCTTTTGTTCTCTATTACGGGGACTTTTGGGATATGGTTTTTATTTGATGCCGGTGTTGTTTTTGATTACGGGGATTATCCTGCTGCTTCACCGTGGAAAACCTGTGCAGGCACGAGTACTTTGTGGGCTGCTTTTGATTTTGCCGGTGGGTGGATTGTTGCACCTGTTCTTGTGCCGTGCTGTCTATGGAGGCTTTTCCGGCGGCATGATCTCTTCCCTGTATCAAACCGGTTTAGCAGGGGGAAGCGGCGGCGCGCTTTGCGGTACGCTTGCCATTTTATTGGCTAAAATATTCAGTAAAATTGGTGCTGGTATTCTATTTCTTGCTTTGATCTTTTTTATGCTTTTGGTTATCACAAACCGTACGGTGGCGGATCTTGTGCATGCTATTAAAAACCGTTCTCGTCCAGCTCCTTACATGTATGAGGAGGAAGAAGATGAAGCGGATTTGTCTGCTGCAGCAGAGCTGCGGGGCCGAGAACGCCGCAGAAAAACATCTGCAATGATCGATCTTCCGGTTGATGATCCAATTTTTATGCAGGAGGAAACACAGGAGTCAGTGCAAAGGGAGAAAACCGGCTTTTTCCGATCAGGAAATAAACCGGCCCCGGATGAAATTGTGCGAAAATATTCTAACCGGGAAAAAGAAGCAAACA
>JAFOJR010000165.1 GCA_017420125.1 Oscillospiraceae bacterium
AAATCCTCTGGGATCTCTGGCCGCCAGGAGTTTTGTCGCCGTCATCAGAATAATCGAATATGCTCCTTCCAAACGGTTCATTGCCTTTGAAACGGCTTCTTCAATAGACTTGGAATGAAGCCGTTCTCTGGTAATCAATTGGGAAATTAACTCTGCATCGCTCGTGCTGTGGAACACGGACCCGCTTAATTCCAGTTCCTCCCGCAGTTCCGCCGCATTGGTCAGGCTGCCGTTGTTGCAAAGCGCCATTCCGCCCTTCACGTGGCGCACCACAATTGGTTGTGCATTCAGACGAGAATCCACATCTGCGCCGTAGCGAACATGCCCCACTGCCATTTCGCCGGGAAGACCCTCCAAAATAGACTTTGTAAACACATCATTCACTTGCCCTGCATCTTTGTGACAGGTAATAATCCCATCGCAATTTACCGCAATTCCGCAGCTTTCTTCCCCACGATGCTGCAATGCAAACAGCGCGTAATATGCCGCTGAAGCAACATCTGCACCAAAGGTACTGCGCATACCAAAAATACCACATTCCTCGTGAAGTTTCATCGTGCTCATCTATCCTTTCCCAGGTAATTTATTGTTCTGCCTTTGTTAAAATATTGTTTCGTCGAGATCGGCCCCGCTGTCGTTCTCCCTGCAGCAAAGCATGGAAACAGCGGCGTGATTATGCGCCGCTTCTCTTCTCCTGCAGTTTCTGCTGTAATGCCGCATTTTTC
Organism: Oscillospiraceae bacterium; assembly: GCA_017420125.1. GTDB lineage: Bacteria > Bacillota > Clostridia > Oscillospirales > Oscillospiraceae > RGIG529. The sequence continues at coordinate 726 of JAFOJR010000165.1, forward strand.
TCTGCAATCGCCAGGGTCATTTCTTCCCGCAGCGCATCCAGCTTTTGTGCCATTGTTTCATCTGTCACGCCTAAAATCTGGGCAGCCAAAAGCGCGGCGTTTTTTGCGCCGTCCACCGCCACGGTGGCAACCGGAATGCCGGAAGGCATCTGTACAGTTGCCAAAAGTGCATCCAAGCCGCCCAAGCCGCCATTGCCCCCAATGGGGATCCCGATCACAGGAAGCGTGGTATTCCCTGCCAAAACGCCTGCCAAATGCGCCGCTTTCCCTGCTGCGGCAATTAAAGCGCCAAACCCGTTTTCCCGCGCAGAGCGTGCAAACTCCATGGCAGCTATGGGGGTTCTGTGTGCAGACATTACTTTTGCTTCAAAAGGAATCGCCAGAGATTGCAATGTTTCCACTGCCGGCTTCACAATCGGCCAGTCGCTGTCGCTTCCCATAATTACCGCAACTTTTTTCATCTTTGTTCCTCCCTTTTCGACAGTTCCTTATAAAAAACCGTTTCGACGGTCAAATTGAAATAAACAGACTCGGAGACTTAAAACAAAAAATGCAGTCTGGAACCCTACGATGTTTGCCATCCACGCGGCGCCATACTGCAACATAGATATTGTATCATACTTCCTGTTCTTCTCTCAATTGTCAATAGCGCCAAAATTCATTTTTCCGCCACTTTTATTTTTAACGCTTACAGAACAGAAACTCATCATATAGCGCCCTTTGCCGCTTTTTACACACATGGTTTTCATAAAACATTCAAATGCTCCAGTAAAATTTTTATCCCAATGGCAATCAGAATCACGCCGCCCAAAACTTCTGCTTTTGACCGAAATTTCCCGCCAAACATATGGCCCAGCTTAACACCTGTCATAGAAAGCACCAGAGTAATCACACCGATTAACGTTACTGCCCGTACCATATTGACTCGCAAAAACGCCAGGGAAACCCCCACGGCAAGGGCGTCAATACTGGTGGCAACCGCCAAAGGCAACATCGATCTAGGTCCCAATTCAGCTTCCTTTTCTCCCGCTGCCTCTCCTTTGGACTGCAAAGATTCATAAATCATCTTAACGCCCAAAAACAGCAGCAGCAAAAAGGCAATCCAATGATCAACAGACACAATGACGGACTGAAACTGCATACCAACGAAATACCCCAGAAGTGGCATTCCCGCCTGGAATATCCCAAAATACAGTCCCACAATTCCTGCTTTTTCCACCGTGACCCGTTCCATTGCAAGGCCTTTGCAGATGGAAACCGCAAAAGCATCCATCGCCAAACCGATTGCTAAAATTAACAGTTCCCAAATTCCCATACTTTTGCGCACCCTTTGTCCCTGCTGCGACTCTTTTTTCGATACGGCTTTTTCATTGATTTTCTTTATTTAAGCATAGCAAACCGCGTCCCTCCTGTCAACGGGACAATCGTCGAACACCTGTCCAAACAGAGAAGGGCAAACTGCATAAAAGACAACAAAAAAAGAAGTCTGCAAAAACAGAC
>JAFOJR010000166.1 GCA_017420125.1 Oscillospiraceae bacterium
GCCCAGCAGCGCCCGCATCAATGTGGCATCGTCTGTGTACTCCAGGTGGCTTCCCACCGGGATCCCATAGGCCAGTCTGGTCACTTTCACCCCAAAGGGACGAAGCAGCTTCGCCAGATACATGGCGGTGGCTTCTCCTTCCGTGTCCGGGTTGGTGGCCATAATGACCTCCTGAATCTCCCCCTGGCTGACACGTTTCAAAAGCGACTTGATTTCCAGATCATCCGGCCCCACATGGTTCAGGGGAGACAAAACGCCGTGAAGCACGTGATACAGTCCTGTATATTCCCGCATCCGCTCGAAGGCCACAACGTCCCGCGGGTCTGCCACCACGCAGACGATACTGCGGTCTCGCCTGTCATCCATACAAATCGCGCACAAATCCCCATCGGTCAAATTCTGACAGACCGGGCATTTTTTTACGGAACGCTTGGCATCTGCCAGCGCTTCGGCAAAGGCATCGACTTCTTCTTCCGATTGGGAAAGAACGAAAAAGGCCAGCCGCTGCGCTGATTTATATCCAATTCCCGGCAAGCGGGCAAATTGCTCCACCAATCGTTCCAGAGCAGGTGGAAAATATTGCATGAACATTCCTCCTGTTTAGGCAGTTCCCATTATCATTCCGTATCGGTCAGTCCTGCTGCATGCTGGCGCACCGCCGCAAATCTGCAATCCGGGCCGGGATATCCGGCGCGCCGTACACAGCGCTTCCGGCCACCAGCACATTGGCGCCCGCCTCTACCGCAAGGCGGCAGGTGCGCAGGTCTATCCCTCCGTCCACTTCCAGCTCACACAGAGGGTTCTTCTCCCGAAGCATCTGGCGCACCGTCCGGATTTTGGGGAGCTGATCTTCCATAAACGACTGGCCGCCGAAACCGGGCTCCACTGTCATCACCAGAACCAGATCCAAAATTTCAATCCAGGGCAGCAGAATCTCCGCCGGTGTTTTCGGCTTGATGGACAACCCCACCTGTACGCCGACATTTTTCATCACAGCGATGGTCCGGGAAATTTCCTCCGGAATATCTGCTTCCACATGGATGGTCAGAAGATCCGCTCCTGCTTTGGCAAATGCCTCTACATATCGGGACGGGCGGTCGATCATCAGGTGAACATCCAATGGCAAATCCGTTACCCTGCGGATCGACTCCACCACGGGAATCCCAATGGAGATATTGGGAACAAAGCATCCATCCATCACATCCACGTGAACATAATCTGCTGTTTTAATCTGACGAATCTCCCGTTCCAAATTGGCAAAATCCGCAGAGAGAATCGAAGGTGCAATTTTTACCATGTCTGCGGCTCCTTTCTGCATCTGTCCGGTTTCATTTGCGCCCATCGGCACTTCGCCGCTTCCGGCGCGGGCCACACTCTTTTCCGTCCCCCTGCATATGGTAATAGCAAGCGGATGGGGCGCCCAATCGTCCGGACAGTCCGCATGATATAGATGGTGCTGCGGGCGCGCCCGCAGCACCCTTTTTCTCTTTTAGTGATACATTCCCTGGAGTGCAACCTGATGCACATCATAACCGGCCGTTTTCAATGACTGTAAAATGGTATTTTTATGCGCATGTCCAAAGGCCTCCAGGGTCACTTTCAGCTCCACTGCGCTTTGCCGGTTGATGCTGACAAACTGATTGTGATCCAATTTGATGATATTGCCTTTTTCCTTTGCTACGATTTCTGCCACCCGCAGCAGCTCGCCCGGACGGTCCGGCAGCAGGACGGAAAATGTAAATACCCTTCCCCGATTGATCAATCCATGCTGCACCAGGGAAGACATGGTAATGACGTCCATATTGCCGCCGGAGAGGACAGGCACTACATTTTTGCCTCTGCCCTCCAAATGGTTCAGGGCGGCCACAGACAGCAAGCCGGCATTTTCTACAATCATTTTGTGTTTTTCCATCATGTCCAGAAACGCATCCACCAGTTCGTCGTCGTCGATGGTGAGGATCCC
>JAFOJR010000003.1 GCA_017420125.1 Oscillospiraceae bacterium
AGGTTCTCCCCATGCATAAAACAGCAGGCTAAATAGAAATAAAACCGTGTTTTTTCCTCTGTCCGGCATCAAAAAATAGGCCAGCAGAACCAACGGTAAAAACAGAAATAAAAATTCCAGGCTGCTAAATACCATATCCCATCCCCCGCGACTTGTCTGTCTTTCAACTATCCGACTTTTCTGCTTTTTTCGACAAAAATCAGACGACAGAAGGAGCAGCTCCTTCTGTCGTCTGATTATATCCGATTTTGATCTTCTTTGCAATGTGTAGGACAAATTCTCTCTTGCTATTCTTTCCGGATCAAAATCAAACCCTGGTTTTTCCGAAAAGATTCGGCCCGCTCTGCACTTTTCAAAAACTCCGCCGGACGCAAGCGGTACAGCACATGAATAAACGATAAAATTTTCCTCATGTGATGATCTTTCACCGCATTCAGAAGATTGCTGGCATAGGTGCACCCCTCCGCATTAATAGCATAATAATTCCAGTGCCCCACGCGCCGACTGGTCACAATGCCGGAATCGCACAGGATTTTCATATGATGGGACAATGTAGGCTGGCTGATCTGCAAATCATCCAACAGGACGCAGGCACACTGTTCGCCTTTACACAAAATTTCCAATACCCGTACTCGATTTTTGTCCGTAAACGCCCGAAAAACACGCATATATTCCTGAACCATTTTTATCACTCCTTCCTTAATTCGACGCTACCCGTTTCAACCGGATGGTCGGGTTGCCCCCGAAGTAGGGACAACGCTTTTGTATACATTCTCTGTTTTTTGCAGAATAAGTGCATTTCGGCTTTGAAACAGGCATTTTTACGCCAAGGTGTTCTTTTGCAAACGCAGCCGCTGTTTCAATAGACATTCGCCCGGTTCGTTTGCAGCAACGAGGGCCGCCCGTTTTTGTCAGTTGATCGAGACACGCCATTGTGACCCGCTGGGGAATATCCCACACATCACTTGTCAGGGGCATGGAACCAGTTAAAATACTGGCAAAAATCCCCGCTCCTACAGCAGCACCGCAAACACCCAAAAATCCACAAGCACCGCCGGGTATCTTTTCTCCCCGGTGCCATGCTTCCTTCAAACTTTTTGAAAGGTCAATTTCTCCGCCGCAATTTTTATATGCTGTCAGCAGCACACATGGAACAATGCTGTGATGCTCCGGCCCGTGAAGATGTACCTGCTTCTCCTTACAAATCTGCAAATAGAGGACAATGGGATCCTTCTCCCTGCTATACAACAATTGTTCAAGAATTGTCTTGCCTTTGGCCGCGTGGCATTCATCGCAAACAAAATGCCCCATCTGACAGGCAGCATTTGCGTCCTTTTTTTGGCCGCAAATACTGCAAATCCGTTGCTCCATTGTTGGAAAATATTCCAAAGGCTTCCCGCAAATTATACAATTTTCCTGATATTCTTCTCCGTTGCTGCAAGTTTGGTCTTCCATTGTTCTCCCTCCTGTTTATTTCAAAATCCAACGCTCTGTAATGCAGTCTCCTCTTTTTCTGGTCGCCATTCCTTTCAGCTCCAGCGGATGGCCTGTGTATCCCTGTATGATCGTCCGGTTTGGCAGCGTTATTACCCGTGGATACTTCCAAATAAGCATCTTTCATACTGGAAACGATTTCAAATTCTACATTACATCTTCTTGAAAATATCCTTTTGTTTTGCATCCAAATGCCCACCAGTTTCATGGAATTTCCCTGCACCCTGCCTACTATTGTTTATTTTAGTATATAAATCGAAAATTTTCAATATAAACTGAAAGCTCCAACTTATATACTGCTCTCAAGAAAATCTTTTCCCTTCCTTTCTAATTTTTATAAAAAATGAACCGCGATATTGACGTCTGAAAGATATTGTGATAGAATGTGTAAAAATTTCATCTATGAAACCGTTGAGGCGGAAGTAACGGCGACGATGCCTTTACAGAGAACCCGTGGTGCTGAGATCGGGTATGAAACAAGTCGTCAAATGGGCCGCTGAGGGTGCAGTCAAATGCGTATTTTTACGCAGAGTATTCTGCAACGTGTTGGCATACGTCAGTTGCCGGGGATATGTTGGTATCCTGCTAAGAGCACGGCGTCGTTGCCGTGAATGCAAGGTGGCACCGCGGATAAGCTTTTTATTCGTCCTTGACAGAAATATTTCTGTCAAGGACGTTTTTGTTTTTCAATATGCCCTGGACAGAAAAACAGGTATATTTCGTTTTATGGAAAGGAATTATTATGAAAATTTTGCCAGATCTCAGGCAGGTAAAAGAAATTGCTGCCACCGGAACCTATAAAGTGCTTCCAGTAAGTTGCGAAATCCTTTCGGATATCTGTACTCCTATTGAAGCACTCAAGATTTTGAAAAATGTATCCACCCACTGCTATCTGTTGGAGTCTGTTGCTGAAAAAGAAAAATGGGGCAGGTATACCTTCCTGGGTTTTGATCCAAAACTGGAAGTCACCTGCATCGACGGAGAGATGAAAATTGGTACTATCCAATTTCAAACCAATGACCCATCTGCATTTCTGCGTCAAATTCTTGCAGACTATAAAAGCCCTCACTTTGAGTATCTCCCCTCTTTTACTGGGGGATTGGTTGGATATTTCTCTTATGATTACCTGGGATACAGCGAGCCAACCGTTCGGACTACGGTACAGGACAGCGAAGCGTTTAAAGATGTGGATCTGATGCTTTTCGACAAGGTCATTGCTTTTGACAATTTCCGTCAAAAAATTATTCTCATGGTCAATATGCCTCTGGAAGATCCTGAGCCCGCATATAACAGAGCCGTTATGGAGCTGAACCAACTGCGAGATCTGCTGAAAAACGGAAAACAAAAAAACGAACCAGGCGGCAGGTTATTGGGCGAAGTAACTCCGTTGTTTAACCGCGAAACCTATTGCAATATGGTGGAGAAAGCCAAACATTATATTCGAGAAGGTGATATTTTCCAGATCGTTCTTTCCAACCGCTTAAGCGCTCCTTTTGAGGGGAGTCTTCTGAACACCTACCGGATTCTCCGA
>JAFOJR010000167.1 GCA_017420125.1 Oscillospiraceae bacterium
AGATGAAAATGTTTTTAACCCGGTTGGGCTTCGGCTCCAAAATCGTTATCACAGGAGATATTACGCAGATCGACCTTCCGGCAGACAAAACCAGCGGTTTAAAAGAAGCCATGCGCGTACTGCGAAACGTGGAGGGCATCGCCCAATGCATCCTGACAGAAAGCGACGTAGTCCGTCATGTATTGGTACAACGTATCATCAAGGCGTATGAGATATATGAAACCGAACGCACACAAAAACGGCAGAAAGGGACCAAATGAAGCATCAGATTTCTATTCGATATGAAGTTGCAGCAAAAGGAAAGCGGGCACTCTCTGCGCTGATGCGAGACTGCATCAACAAAGCGCTTTCAGAAGAACAAGTAAATGTCCCCTGTGAAATTAATATATTGCTTACGGATGAAACGGGTATTCAAGCTTTGAATCTGGAATTGCGGGGAATCGATGCGCCTACAGATGTCCTTTCTTTCCCTATGTTTGAACTCATACCGGGAGCATTTTCTCCGGATGGTCTGTTGGATGTTGAAACCCGTCGACTGCCTTTGGGTGACATTGCCATTTCTCTCCCACAAGCACAAAAGCAGGCAGAGGAATATGATCACTCCTTAGGACGGGAACTGGGGTTCCTCACAGTTCACTCCATTCTTCATCTTTTAGGGTATGACCATATAGATGAGGGTGTGCAAAAAGCGCAAATGCGCGCCAGAGAAGAAACCATTTTATCTCAACTGGGGTTGACGAGAGATGTTTTTCCTGTCTCCTCCCCATCCGGTGACTGCTGATGTCTGTTTTAAAATCTTTTTTAAAGGGATTTTTCTATGCCGGCCGGGGCATTGCCGTGGCCATCCGGCAGGAGCGTAATCTGCGCATCCACTTGACTGCGGCATTTTATGTCGCCGCTGCCGCTCTTTTGGCGGAATTCGACGGGCTGCGTCTGGCGGTACTTTGCCTTTGTTTTGGGCTGGTGCCTGCTGCAGAATTATTTAATACGGCAATCGAGCGGGTCTGCGATGCTGCAGACCAAACCCCAAATCCTCTAATCCAGGTTGCGAAAGATACAGCAGCCGGCGGTGTTCTGCTCACTGCTGCAGCAACTGTTCTGGTAGGGGTTTGTTTTTTCGCCTCTGCCGCCGTTTGGCAAACCATTTGGCGTAATCTCTCTGCCCGCCCTTTTTTAGGCGTATTTCTTCTTCTGGCAGCGCCTGCTTTTCTAGTTTGGATCGTGCGCGTCACGCCGCATTCTATTGATAGGCCCGAGGGGAAAAATGACTAATTTCACTATTTTGGAACAAAAGAAAGGAACCCGTTGAACTCTATGAACATTCAGAAAACAGCCCTGGTTTCCATTGTAGGACGGCCCAATGTGGGAAAATCTACACTGACCAATGCTCTGGTGGGAGATAAAGTGGCTATTACTTCCAATAAACCTCAAACAACCCGCACCAGAATTTGCGGCATTTTAAATCGAGATAACATTCAATATGTTTTAATGGACACGCCCGGGCTGCATAGGCCCCGGTCCCGCTTGGGGGACTATATGGTAAAAATTGTGCAGGATAGCATTTCCGACGTAGATGTGGTCCTGCTGCTGGTAGAGCCTGTGCATCGTATTGGCCTGCCAGAAGAGGCATTGATCCAACGCCTGAAGGAAACCGGTCTGCCCTGTATTTTGGTTATCAATAAAATTGACACCATTCCAAAAGAAGCTCTGCTTTCTGTTATCTCTCTTTATCAAAATGCGCATCCTTTTAAAGCTGTGGTCCCCATTTCTGCCCGAAAGCAGGAGGGGCTGGATTCTCTGCTTCAGGAAATGGCACACTTTGCAGCAGAAGGACCCCAACTGTTCCCGGATGATATGACCTCTGATCAGCCGGAACGGCAGATCGTTGCAGAAATTGTGCGGGAAAAGTTGCTTCAATGCCTGGAGCGGGAGATCCCACACGGTACAGCCGTGGAGGTCACGAAGTTTACCGAGCGGGACAATGGTATCATCGACTTGCATGTGACCATTTATTGTGAAAAAGCAAGTCATAAAGGCATTATCATTGGAAAAGGCGGTGCAATGATGAAAAAAATTGCCCAGCTCGCTCGGGAAGACATTGAAAAATTTATGGGCACAAAAGTGTATCTGGAAACTTGGGTTAAAGTGAAAGAAAACTGGCGGGATAATCAAATCTGGATGCGCAATTTTGGCTACGGGGAATGAGCAATATTCTTTTGACCCGCGGCATTGTTTTGTGGGAAATGCCCATTGGCGAAACGGACAAGCTCTTAACCGTCTTGACGCCAGATTACGGAAAGCTTACCGTCCGTGCCCGAGGTGTTCGGCGCAAAAACAGCCGCCTTGCCGCAGCGGCACAGCTTTTGGTCTACTCTGACATGAAGCTGTTTTCCTACAAAGATCACTACACCCTGGATGAAGCCAATTCTCTGGCGCAGTTCTGGACTCTGAAATCTGATCTTGCTCTTTTAGCCCTTGGTTCTTATTTTGCCGAACTTACCCGGATATTCTCTGATACAGATACAGTAAATACACGACTGCTCTCCCTCCTGCTCAACGCCCTTTACGGACTGGATACGCTGCGGAAACCACCAGCTCTGGTTAAGCCGGCATTTGAGCTTCGCCTGCTGGCCCTGTCCGGCTTCGCGCCAGATCTTTCCCACTGCGCCGTTTGCGGTACAGCCACCCCACTTCTTCCTATGTTCCATGTAACGGAAGGCTTGCTCCATTGTGCTACCTGTCCGCTTTCTGCGCCCTATGGACACTCTGTCTCCCTCTGTGCAGACAGTTTGGCTGCCATGCGTTTTATTTTATCCGCTGAAAGCAAACGGTTTTTATCCTTTACTTTAGAAGGAGAAGCCCGTAAACGACTTGGTGCGGCAGCGGAGGCTTTTACCCTTGCCCAAACAGGCCAAATGCTTCCTACCCTGACGTACTATCACACGGTGGCAGAGGCGTTGGAAGTCTCACCCTCTTTTGAAGAATCCAATAATATAGGTGATTGAGCATGATGCAATTTTATGAAAAATCCAGTTCTATTTTGGAACTGCCTCAAGTTTTAGCCCTTTTGGCTCAGGCTGCCGTCAGCAGTGAGGCAAAAGAACAAGCTCTTGCACTAACTCCCTCCGACAGTCCTGTGGAGGTAACCCGCCGGCTGCAGGAAACCTCTGCCGCCCGGCGGATGACAGATTTGAAAGGCGCTCCTTCTTTTCGCGAAGTTCGCCCCATTGCCGCTGCCGTACAACGCGCTGAGCGGGATGGTACGTTGAGCACTCGCGAACTGCTGGATGTTGCCGCAGTTCTGCGTGCCAGCCGAGTAGTGAAAGACTACGGAAGTCAGGATCGAGAGGAAAAAACTTGCATCGACTATTTATTCCAGTCCTTGCATACCAACCGGTTTTTAGAAGATAAGATCTTCACCGCCATCATTTCAGAAGAAGAAATTGCCGATTCTGCCAGCACAGAACTTGCCGCTATTCGGCGACAGATGCGTCTTGCCACTTCTAAAATTCGGGAGAGCTTGCAAAAAATTATATCTTCTTCTTACTATGACAAATATCTGCAGGAACCGATCATTACCATGCGATCCAATCGCTATGTAGTCCCGGTAAAATCCGAATGTCGAAACGGAATTCCAGGACTGCTTCACGACGTTTCTGCCAGCGGTGCCACATTGTTTATCGAGCCCATGACCGTGGTACAGGCTAACAATGAACTCCGGGAACTGGGGGCAAAAGAAAAACAGGAAATTGAGCGAATTTTGATGGAGTTGTCCGTGGGGATAGCTGCTCACAGCAACGATATTTTATCCGATTACACTTTGCTGGTCACCCTGGACGGTATTTTTGCCCGTGCTCGGCTGTCCTATCAGCTGAACGCCATGGAACCCAAGCTTTCTACAGACGGCAGTATCCTGCTCAACGGGGCGCGGCACCCACTTTTAGATCCCAAAATCGCTGTTCCCATTGATGTCCGGCTTGGCTCTGATTTTGATACATTGGTGATCACTGGCCCCAACACCGGTGGGAAAACTGTCTCTTTGAAAACCATTGGTCTTTTGACACTGATGGCACAATGCGGGCTGCATATTCCGGTCAATGATGGAAGCCAAATCACGGTGTTTTCCAAAGTTTTGGCCGATATTGGGGATGAACAGAGTATTGAACAATCCCTCTCTACTTTTTCTTCCCATATGACCAACATTGTCCATATTTTGGAAGAAGCGGACGAAAACACATTGATTTTATTTGATGAACTGGGAGCCGGCACGGATCCCGTTGAGGGCGCTGCTTTGGCCATTTCCATCATTGGAAATGCGCGAAAAAAAGGGGCATGCATTGCTGCTACCACCCACTATGCGGAATTAAAGATTTTCGCCATAACCACTCCAGGCGTTCAGAACGCCTCTTGTGAATTTGATGTGGAAACATTGCAGCCCACCTACCGGCTTCTCATTGGTGTTCCCGGAAAATCCAATGCTTTTGCCATTTCTCGTCGTCTGGGCCTCTCGGAGGAGATTATCGAAGAGGCAAAAAAACAAATCAATAGTGAATCACTGCAATTTGAAGATGTTTTATCTCAACTGGAACAGCAGCGGCATGCCATGGAGCAGGAAAAACTGGAAACGCGTAAACTGCGCCTGAAAATGGAACAAGATGCAAAAACTGCAGAAGAATATCGCATCCAGATGGAACAACTGCGAGAAAAAGCGTCCATTCGCGCCCGCGCAGACGCACAAGCGCTTTTGGACGACGCTCGAGAAACAGCCAATCAAGTGTTCCAAGAACTAGACACCATGCGCCGTCAGGCCCGAAAACAGGAAAGCGCACAAGCCGCCAATGAAATGCGGACGGAAATCCGGCGTCGACTCAACCAAGCGGAAGATCAACTGGGGCCGCGTCGAGACTTTGTTCCTCCACCCCAGGCAGATGATGCTCCTCTCACACCAGGAGACACCGTTGAACTGCTTTCCACCCGAACAAAGGCCACGGTGCTTTCCGTCAGGAAAGATGGTACGCTGACTCTGCAGGCCGGAATTTTAAACATCACCGCCAAGCGAAGTGAAGTGCGAAAAACAAAAGATGTAAAGCCTGCACCGCAGAAAACGGTGACACGTTCTTCCAATGGCCTCCGCACTGCGGCCGCCCCGCGGGAATTGGATTTGCGCGGCATGACTGTAGAAGAAAGTTTGGCTGTCTTAGAACAATTTTTAGACAATGCGCTTCTTTCGAAAGTAGAAACGGTTACGGTAATCCACGGCAAGGGCACCGGCGCCCTGCGTTCTGCTGTGCATCAAATGCTGAAAACCAGCCGGTATGTGAAATCTTTCCGTTTGGGCCGCTATGGTGAGGGAGAAGCTGGTGTGACCGTGGTCACTTTGCGGTAGCTTGATTCATATGCCAGATTCCAGCAAAGAACAAAACCCATTCCCTGATCGATCAGGGAATGGGTTTTCACTTACATTGCTGTGGTAATATTTGTTTTTTTATCCAATTTTAGACAGCGCCTGTTCCAAATCGGCAATGATATCTCTTTTATCTTCAATGCCTACAGAAAAACGAATTAAATCCGGTGAAACACCAGCCGCTTCCAACTCCTGGTCGTTCATTTGACGGTGGGTTGCGCTGGCGGGATGCAAGACACAAGTGCGGGCATCTGCAACATGGGTAACAATAGCAGCCAGTTTTAATTCTTTCATAAACGCCTCGGCTGCCTTCCGGCCTCCTTTTACGCCAAAAGATACTACGCCACAGGAGCCGTTGGGCAAATATTTCTGTGCCAGCGCATAATACTGATTATCTTTCAGGCTGGGATAATTAACCCATGCTACTTTTTCATGATTCTGCAAATATTCTGCAACTGCCATGCCGTTTTCACAGTGACGAGGCACCCGCACATGCAGAGTTTCCAATCCCAGATTCAGCAAAAAGGCATTTTGTGGAGATTGAATGGAACCAAAATCTCGCATAAGCTGCGCTGTTGCCTTTGTAATGTACGCGCCTTCCTGACCGAATTTTTCTACGTAGGTAATGCCATGGTAGCTTTCATCCGGCGTAGTCAACCCAGGATAGCGCTCTGCGTGGGCCATCCAGTCGAATTTTCCGCTGTCCACAATAACACCGCCTACACCGCTGGCATGGCCATCCATATATTTCGTTGTAGAATGTATCACAATATCTGCTCCCCATTCAAATGGACGGCAATTGATTGGGGTTGCAAAAGTGTTGTCTACAATCAGAGGAACACCATGGCGGTGAGCAGCAGCGGCAAAACGTTCGATATCCAGCACCGCCAGGGCAGGATTTGCAATGGTTTCGCCAAATACAGCCTTTGTATTGGGGCGGAAAGCCGCATCCAGTGTCTCATCATCGGCGTCTGGTGCAACAAAAGTGAATTCAATCCCCATCCGCTTCATGGTAACGGCAAACAGATTATACGTGCCGCCATAAATCGTAGTAGAACTGACAACGTGGTCTCCGCAGGAACAAATATTAAAAATGGAATAAAAAGAAGCCGCTTGCCCAGATGAGGTCAGCATAGCTGCCGTTCCGCCTTCCAAAGCAGCAATTTTGGCCGCCACATGATCATTGGTTGGATTTTGCAAACGGGTATAAAAATATCCGCTCGCTTCCAGATCAAACAACTTCCCCATATCCTCGCTGGTATCATATTTGAAAGTCGTGCTTTGAATGATGGGAACAACCCTGGGCTCTCCATTTTTCGGCGTATACCCCGCCTGCACACAATTGGTATTAATTCGATATTTTGACATGTTCCTCTCTCCTTCGCCCGATTTGGTTTCCATAGTACACGCATTCTTTTCCTCTGTCAACGGATTTTTCCGCCAAACTGACTTTCATCGTTCTACCGTTCCATTGATTTTTGTTATGACAGAGGCTCCTTTAAAGAAATATCGCCATAGTAGGTCCATCCTGCCCCACTTTGAATTTGCACCGAATCCACAAATTCCAAACTTTTCAATGAATAAACGATCGAATATAATACGGTTTCCTGCTGCTTTGCGGACTCCGGAACAGCATTCCAAAACTCGTCTGATAGAGTGATGGTACAGCACCGATTTTCGATCAAAATAGCCAAAAGCGTAGTTTCTTTTGGAAGAAGCGGTTCCAGTTCTTCCTGTTCCGGGCCATCAATGAGCGCATACAAAACTTTTGCCGCCAGCTCCATATCCCGGTCTGGCACCAGCATCCGACGTTCTGCCTGCAGTTCCATCTTTTGAGCATTCCAAAAATATAATTCTACTTCCACAAGCTCTGTTTCTTCCGCCTCTTCTGGCAAAATAACCATTTTCTCCTGCATTGCTGTTTGCTCCCAATTAGGAAGCGGTGCTCCATCCACTGTGAAAACTACTTCCTCTACATTAAACAGCTGTGTTAGCGTTAGCACAATTGCACAATTGGAACAGGTCAGATCATAGTCCTGCAGTTTTCCGTAAGGCGCAGAAAAGTCTACTGTGACGCGCTTTCCTTCCCAAATGCATTGATTCACTTTAGCTCCTTCCGGGATAGGAGAAATCAGCCCTTCCTCGGGGGCTTTTCCCAAGCGCTCCAGCAAATCTTCCGGCGTAGCATCTGCTGGAGAAAAATCCGTAAGCACAGGTTTTACCACTTCTTTTTGCGCTTGGGATGCGTGTTGTAAGTCTACCAAATAATAAAGGGAAATCACAGTCTTTGTTTTTTCCAAATTGCCGGAATTTGCTGTACAGCTGGCCAGCAAAAACAGCATTCCCAGCAGTACCATCCACATGCCTGCCCATTTGACCGGTCTATTCCGTCGTTTCTTCATACTGCTCCTCCTCCGGCTTCTGATCTGCCGGGAACTCTACTGTGAAGCAGGTGCCGCCTTCCGGATTTCTGGCCGCCCATACTTTCCCCCCATATCTCAAAACAAATTCTTGTACGATGGAAAGACCTAAACCTGTTCCGCCAGCCTCGCGGGAACGGGCTTTATCTACCCGGTAAAACCGGTCAAACACTTTTGTTAAATCTTCTTCAGGGATCCCTATGCCATGATCCGACACACGAAACGTCACACCATCATCCATCTGTAAAGATATTGTCACCACGCCTCCTGCATAACTGTATTTAATGGCATTTTCAACCAGGTTAAATGCAATTTGATAAAAGTCGTCCGCAGTTGCCCTCACTGTACATAAATCGGACGCGTGAAACCGTAATGTAATGGCATGATGCTCCGCCAACGGTGTCAGCATATGAAGCACAGAGCCCACCACCTGATTCAGGTTCACCTGCTCCAGCTGTTCCGGAGGTGCTGCATCTAATTTCGTCAGTGTAAGCAGCTTATCCGTAATACGATGCAAACGCGCTGCTTCTTCTCCAATATCTGCTACAAATTCCCTGGTCGTTCCATCATCCATTTGCGGATCCTGCAAAATGGAATCTGTCAACAATCGAATAGAGGCAAGCGGCGTCTTTAATTCATGAGACGCATCTGAAACAAACCGTCGTCTGGTAGCTTCATTTCTTTGAAGACGGTCTGTTAACTGATTAAATTCCTCTGCCAGATCCTTCAGTTCGTCCCGTCCCTTCATGGCAACTCGATGACTATATTCTCCTTCCCGCACAATGCGGATCGCCCGCAAAAGCGCACTGATTCGTCGGGTGATGGTGCGGGAAAATGCAACACTGGTTAAAATGACCACCAACCCAATGAGCAAAGAAATATTCCGCAGATTGGTTTGGATATCCTGTAACAGACCTCCTTGCTCGGTATCTGCTTCGTAAATATACACAGCGCCAATGATTTTCCCCCGCACCATGATGGGGGTGGCAGCGCGACTGACAAAGGTGTTGTTTTTATACTGGGAATAGAACTTATCATGCCCGGTAAGTGCACTGGCAATTTCCGGAAGCATCGCATAACGCTGGCCTGCTTCTTCTGTGGAATCGTAAATGATCCGCCCTGCTTTATCCGTTACTAAGCTGCGGCTGATATTCTTTTCCCCCAATAAATTAAAAACCTGACGAACCCCATCTTCTGTCAGCGTTTCCAACCCGGAAAGCGAGGAGGCGAAAACGGATGCCTGCCCGCTTAAAGTCACTTGTTTCGCCTGGAAAACCAGGTCCTGTGTCACACGCACCGGATAGAAGTTCAAAATCCCCAGCACGATAAAGGTGATTACAATATACGGCAGAGCAAATTTCCATTGCAGCCTTCTCGGTTGAAACCAACGCTTCTCTTTGTTGGATATTTTCTTTTCTTCCTTCATTGCCATATTGCAGTCCTACGCCTTTTTCCCGTAGTATCCCACACCCCATTTTGTTAAAATATGCACCGGCGAAGCAGGATTGGGCTCTAATTTTTCTCGCAAACGGCGGATGTGCACGTCTACGGTTCGGTCGTCTCCCTGATATTCGTATCCCCAAATGAGATTCAGCAAGTTTTCCCTGCTGTACACCCGCCCGGGGTGCTTTGCCAAAAGTTCAATGATATCAAATTCTTTTGCTGTTAGTTCTACCGGCTCTCCATTTTTCCAAGCGCTTCGAGTATCACTGTCCAATGTAATAGCGCCCAGAGACAATCGCTGGTCTTCCAGTTGTTTTGCCGCCCCAGCCGTGCGGCGGAGCATAGCCCGAATGCGTGCTTTCAACTCCAGAATATTAAAGGGCTTTGTCACATAATCATCTGCGCCGCACTCAAATCCAATTACCTTATCTGTATCCTCATCGCGGGCTGTTAACATAATAATTGGTACATTGGAAAACTCCCGAATACGCATACAAGCCTGCAGTCCATCTATTTTAGGCATCATTAAATCCAGGATGATCAGGTCAAACTGGCCTGCTCTGGCCATGGCAACTGCTTGTTCGCCGTCAAATCCCGTTTCTACTTCATACCCTTCATTTTCTAAATTAAATTTAATTCCTTTTACGATGACCCGTTCATCATCTACAACTAAAAT
>JAFOJR010000168.1 GCA_017420125.1 Oscillospiraceae bacterium
AGGTATATATTAATGAGGCGGTCGAATTGGCGAAAGAGTATGCATCATCCGGTGATAGTGCATTTGTTAACGGTGTTCTGGGTTCGATTGCAAAAAATATAGAAAAAAGCGGTGAGAACTGATGCCGTATTTTTTGGGAATTGATACCAGTAATTATACTACTTCGGTGGCTTTTTATGATGGAGTGACAGGAGAAAATTACGGACAGCTTCTTCCGGTTCCAAACAATACTTTGGGTCTGCGCCAGAGTGATGCTCTGTTTTTCCATGTGAAGCAGTTTCCGGCATTGTTTGACACATTGTTTCAAACAGTTGATTTTACCAGCGTGGCGGCAGTGGGTGCCAGTACTCGTCCGCGGGCAGTAGAGGGCTCATATATGCCCTGCTTTCTGGCAGGAGAATCCATAGGGCATGTTTTGGCATCTGCATTGGGAGTGCCGTTTTATTCTGTTTCCCATCAGCAAGGACATATTGCAGCGGCAGCTTGGTCTGCGGATTGTTTGAAGCTTCTGGATCAGCCTCATCTGGCTTGGCATCTTTCCGGCGGCACCACAGAATTGCTGCATGTGATCCCGGACGGGCCTTTCCCACATGCGGAAAAAATTGGCGGGACGGATGACCTGTCTGCTGGACAACTGATCGACCGAATCGGAGTATACTTAGGAGCTGTATTTCCGGCAGGGAAAACCATGGACGCATGGAGCCTGGAGGCGTCTGGCACGGAAGAAATCAAACCGTTTCCGGTAAAAGTGAAAAACAGTGTATTTTCGCTTTCCGGGATGGAAAACAAAGGAAAGGCATTGGTGGACGCGGGAAAAACCCCGCAGACGGTTGCCCGGTTTATTTTGGACACCATTGGGGCAGCAGTTCTTTGTGCAACGGAGCAGGCATTGCTTCAATATCCTGGCTTGCCGGTACTGTTTGCCGGTGGTGTGTCGGCAAGTAAACGGCTGCGGCAAATACTCATGCTGCCGCATGTGCAGGTACAATTTGCCGGACCTGCTTATGGAACGGATAATGCCATGGGCGTTGCTATTTTGGCCTGTCGGGCGCATAAAAAAGGAGATTGAGAAATGGAGCATCCCATTTTTTCTGTTTCCCAAGTAAACGGATATTTAAAAGGCCTTATGGAGGCAGACGCCACCTTATCGGCTTTGTTTGTGCGAGGAGAAATTTCTAACTATAAATGCTATCCGTCCGGGCATCATTATTTTACATTAAAAGACAAAGAAGCTGCGCTGCGTTGTGTATTATTTCGGCGGGAAGCTGCCCGCCTTCGCTTTGCGCCCCAAAATGGAATGAAAATCTTGGCGTTTGGGAGGATTTCTGTATTTCCAAGAGATGGACAATATCAGTTGTATTGTGGAGAACTTCTGTCAGACGGTATAGGCGCTTTGTCCATTGCATTCGAACAATTAAAGCAGAAACTGCATCAAGAGGGTCTGTTTGATTCAGCTCATAAAAAAGCATTGCCGCGCTACCCAGAGCGGATTGCATTGATTACTTCTCCTGTAGGGGCTGCTGTACAGGATATGCTTCGAATTTTAAAGGCCAGATGGCCTTTGGCACGGATTTTGCTGTTGCCGGTTCGGGTACAGGGAGCGGAAGCACCAAAAGAGCTGATTGATGCAATTGAATTTGTCAATGCGTGTGAAGGCGCAGATTTAATCATTGTAAGTCGAGGCGGAGGATCGATGGAAGATCTGTGGGCGTTTAATGATGAAGGATTGGCCCGAGCCATTTATGCGTCCCAGATTCCGGTAATTTCCGCTGTAGGGCATGAGCCCGACGTTACAATTTCCGATTTTGTGGCCGATTTACGGGCTGCTACGCCGTCCAATGGCGCGGAATTGGCGGTTCCAGATCAAAACGAACTGCGTCGTCGACTGTTTTTGTTGCGTACGCAGCTGGAAGGGACGATACGTCGCCGTCTGGCAGAAGAAAAACGGCGACTGGCGCTTTGTAAGTCTTCTCCC
>JAFOJR010000169.1 GCA_017420125.1 Oscillospiraceae bacterium
ATTCCAGTTCCTATATAACAAAAAATGCCTGCACGCAAACCGGCACTGATCACTGCTGCAGCAGGCAGCAATCCTGCAACAGCCACAATCCCCATCCGGCCAGATGGAAGATAAGACGCCAGGAGCAGGATCAGAACGGAAAGCGCAATCAAAAGAGCTGTTAAGGTTAATTTTTTTGTTCTTCCCTTCACTGTTTGCCCGTAATCTTGCTTTGCCATATTAGCACCCTCTGCCGCCACACAAGCAGTTCAGGCACAACATGCTGGCACAGCAATCTGCAGCCCCCATACCGCCGCCCATATCATACCCGGTAGGCCGATATGCCTGTCCGCCGCCTTGCATATAGGCAAGCGCCTGACGATATTCCATATTGCCCGGCTCCATATTGCAGGCCATCTGATACTGCTGCCGCGCCTCGTCAAGCCAGCCTTTTCGATAGGCAATGCTGCCCATCAAAAAATGCCACTCTGCCGTGCGGGCAGGTGCCTGATTGAGTAAGGATTCCGCCTGCTGCAAATCTCCGCGGTTAATTGCAGCACGCACTTGGGCATATATCACGGACCCTCCAGCACTGTTCCCGGTATACCCTTGATAACCACTGTTGTACCCGCCAGAAGACGCACCTGCACTACCGGTATGGGAACCGCCGTTCCGCATTCTCATAATGGCGTCATATGCTTCGTTGATTTCTTTCATTTTTTCTTCAGCTAAATCAGCAAGCGGATTATTCTGATAGTTATCCGGGTGGTATTTTCTTGCCAGCTCCCGATAAGCACGTTTTACTTCTTCATCACTGGCATTGGATGAAATCCCCAAGATTCCATACGGATCATTCATATATCATTCTCCTATTTTTCTGCTCTATTTGCTTCCATTGAATGGCTTCTCCACTTAACACGCGCAGGTTGGCATTCGGAAGACTCAAGTATAAAATATTGTCTAAAATTTCAGACCAGCGGCCGGTTGTCAGCAAGCTGTACGCCGATGCCGCCAGATTTAACGAATGCCGCATTGTTGCCTCCAGCAAATGCCGATCTCCTTGTGCCAGCTCCGGTTCCTTTAAACCGAAACGTGCAATCAACGGGTTATATCTCTTTCTCTTAAAATCCTCCTTCAAATCGTCATATGCATCTGCCAGATAGATCCAGCGTCCTACATGATATAAAATCTGCTCCACAGGACGTTTTTCTTCCTGCATATGCAGCTGTGCACCGGCAGCCTGCAATAGCTTTGCAAAGGTATCGGCTGTTCGATCGAGAGAGGGGCAGTGTTCCTGCTCCAACGTATGGAGTTCCGCCAGACATTGGCGTACCACACAGTCGAAATCTGCAAGACGCTTCGCTGCCCGCTGATAAGCCGGACGTAATAACAGTGATAGAACCCTGGCTTTCAGACGACGGAACCATACTTCATCCAGAATGGTATCTTTCAGTTTCCAAAAGCTGAGAATTACACTAGCATCTGCTGCAATTTCAAACCCGGGTGTCACCGCACAAACACGGCGGCGGCGGAAGGGGCTGGCAATACAGCGGCACATGGAATCTGCATGCAGACACGCTTCACGATCCAGCAACATGGCCAAAAATGTAAAATCATAGTTGAGAAAAAATCGTGCTTTCAAGCCGCAGTTTTTTCCCATCGCATGGCAAAGCCCGCAATATCCACTTTTAAATTTTTGAAATTCTTTTACCTTCAGTTCTCCGACCAAAGGCGTAACATAACCAAACATCGCTTTAACCGGTCAGGGAAACTACAATTGTATATTCCCCTACTACGCCTGCATCCGAATACCCGCTTAACGAGACAGTGACTGGAACGGTGTAATTCCCTCTTTTCCGCCCCATTTCAGAAAGATCTGCAACGGCACGAAGATGATAAGAGGAAACCTGGGAAAGTGCCTCTTCCGTTCCCCGCAAAACCACCTGCAGGCTTTTTGTTACCAAAGAAGCTTTCATACCCTTGGGAACATTGATCAGGCCAATATCCGTTACCTGCATTGCTCTTGTTTCCAGCCCTGTAATGGCAAGATCAATTTTCGCCTCTGTCACCCCGCTCACATTTTTTACGTCCGGGGGTAAGGGAATCGAAAAGTTCATTTCGCTGGCACTTAAAACCTGCGACAGATCAATCTCGCCTATTGTGATGGATTCCACCCCATCCAAGTCCGCCTTTTCGCCGGAAAGCATAATGCTTTTTGGCTCGATCGTCACTTGGGCATTCTCCTCTTTGGCGCCGCCGCCCTCTATCAGGGAAACTCGCAGCGGCACATCCTTCACTACAACAACCGGCATCGTTACGTTTACCGTCTCTGTACTTTTCTGAATTTCTTTTGAGGTTACCTCGTTCCCCTCATAATCCAGCAGACGGTAGGGCATTTCTGCAGAAAGCGTTTCTGAAAGATCTTGTCCTGTCACAATTACCTCAGCTCGCTCTACTTTCGCAATTTCCTGTTCCTCGCCGCTGATTTCAACCATTTCCGGGGAAATGATCATCTCATCTCCAATATACCCTTCCGCAATTGTCCCTTCGAAGCTTGCTGTAACTGCTACTGTTTTGGTCACCATGCGCCCTAAAGTAACATCAACGTAGTTGCTGCTGCGATCTACAATTGTTATGTTCTCACCCAATGTCAAATTACTGGGAAGGCGGATTTCATAGGCCATCTGGTGCAGTCCGGTCGTTGCAAGTTTGGAAAGATCCACCGTAATTGTAATATTATCCCGATTCAACTGAGTCAGCGTCTGTCGTTTTCCCTGAAGACGAAGGGATATGGTGGAAGCTTTTCCGGACAACACCATTAAGTTTTCCTCCGCCAGGGCATTTTCACCAACGAAGGTAACGGGAATATCCGAAACTGTAATTTCAACGTCCGGATTCTCCACATTCACCACATATACCCATAATGCAATTGCCACAAGAATGGACAAAACAATATAAAATATTTTACTTTCTTTGATGTTTTGAATCATCGGATCTCTTGTCCTTTTGTTTCTTCCGTAAATTGTGTAAGCTTAACTTTTTCCAGCTACTGGCGAATTTTTCTCCTGTCTCTATCGGCAAAAGCTCATTTTCCAAAAATCGCTCCAGTGTTTCCGGAGATAAATGACGTTTCAAAACGCCCCCCGTTGCAACCGAGATGGACCCGGTTTCCTCAGAGACAATCACTGCAATTGCGTCTGAGCTTTCGCTCACGCCGATTCCAGCACGGTGCCGCATGCCCAACTCCCGGCTTAGGTGAGTATTCCCTGACAGGGGAAGCATACAGCCGGCACCGGCAATTCGTCCTTCTCGGATAATGGCCGCACCATCGTGCATAGGCGCTTTGGGATAAAAAATATTCTTCAGCAATTCGCTGGAAACGGATGCGTCCAAAACAGTCCCTGTTTTTATGGCGCCTTCCAAAAGATTTTTCCGCTCAAATACAATCAAAGCGCCCTCTTTGGCCTTAGAAAGGGCGACACACGCAGCAACCGTATGGGAAATAACATGTTCCAGATCATCTGGTATCGTTTGAGAAAATACATCACCCAGTCTGCTGCGCCCCACTTTTTCCAGGACGCGGCGCAACTCTGGCTGAAATAAAATAATCAGTGCCAAAAAGCCCAGTTCCACTGCCTTTCGCAGGATGAAACTGACCACGTTCAAACGCAGCAAAGAAGAAATCCATGTTGCGGCCAATAGAAAAAAAATCCCCTTTGCCACCTGGGCAGAACTTGTGCGCCGAATAAAACGGGTTAAATAATAGATCAGGCAGGCAATGACAGCAATATCAATCAGATCTGTAATCTTAATTGTTAACATATAATTCCAAATGGTATTGAGCCATTGAAAAATCGCTTCCATATTCCTGCCTCACCTCCAAAATGCCATTTTCATTATATCCCATCCATCCCCGCTTGGCAAGAAAATTAGAAAATTATTGTGCAAAGTAAAATACCAGAAAATTCGTGATACTTTTTTCATTTTCGGCAAAACTACAGACAATATTTCTTAAAACATCGCAGCAACATTTCTGTCCGCAACAAGCACTTCTCTTTATAACACAGACAAATATTCAAATATTTTCACCTGCTTGAAAGGAAGATGCGTATATGAGCCTTATTTCATGCGTTGATCCCTGTATCTATCAAGAAGAGGGGTACTGCACGTTGGAGCGCGCTGTTTCCACCGGGCAGATTTCTCACCAAAAACCCTGCATTCACTTTATTCCAAAACACAGCTTCACGAAAAACAAGCGTCCAATGCCTCTTTCAAATTTCGAACCGGGATCAAAGACAGCCCCTTTGGCGTTTCTACCGAACCGTCCCGTGCAGGAAGCAGACAGGCCGAAAAACCCAGACGCCTGACCTCTGAAAGCCGCTGCCCAATATTTTGAACCGGACGCAGTTCCCCTGTCAGGCCCATTTCTCCCAAAGCTGCCAAATTGCCCGGCAGCGGCCGTTCCAAATAACTGGATGCTACTGCAAGAATCGCTGCTAAATCCGCCGCCGGCTCATCAATGGTCAGCCCGCCAATAACATTCAAATAAACATCACAGTTTGACAGGCGGAATCCGCCTTTTTTCTCCAACACCGCCAAAAGTAACGCTGCTCGATTATAATCAAATCCATTGCTTGTCCGTCTCGGCGCCCCAAAGCTGGTGGAAGCAACTAAAGCCTGTACTTCTGCAAGTACGGAACGTGCTCCCTCCATCACACAGGTGACACATGCTCCCGGCGTATTGACAGGCCGACCGGCCAAAAGCCGTTCAGATGGATTCGGCACTTCTTCCAGCCCATGATCACTCATTTCAAATACACCAATTTCATTGGTGGCTCCAAATCTATTTTTCACGGCCCGCAGGATCCGAAAGGTCATATGCTGCTCCCCTTCGAAGTAAAGCACACAATCTACCATGTGCTCCAAAACTTTCGGCCCGGCAATGGAACCTTCTTTGTTGACGTGCCCCACCAGAAAAACGGTAATTCCTTGTTCTTTTGCCAGACGCATAAGCGCCATTGCACATTCTTTCACCTGTCCAACGCTACCCGGTGATGCCATCAGGGATTCCCGATACAGTGTTTGGATGGAGTCCACAATAAGAATACCCGGAGCCAAATCAACGGCCGTATCTAAAATGTCGTCTAAATTTGTCTCCGACAACACATATAGATTCTCGCCGGATACATGTAAACGGTCTGCACGGAGTTTAAGCTGACGCTCCGACTCTTCTCCCGATACATATAGGACAGGCACATTACGATCCAGATGCGCACAGATCTGCAGCATTAAGGTAGACTTTCCAATCCCTGGTGCGCCTCCCACCAGGACAAAGGACCCCTGTACCGCACCACCGCCTAACACGCGATCCAGCTCACGGAGTCCCGTTGAAAATCGGAGTTCTGCATCTGTCTGCACTTCGGAGATTCGATGGGGCGTCCCCCGAAGCTCCCGTCTTTTTCCTCCAGATGATGCAGTTCCTGCCCGCCGAATCGGCTCCTTTTGCGACGGTGCTTCCACCAGCGTATTCCAACTCCCGCAGGCTCCGCATTTCCCAGACCATTTTGGAAATTCGTTTCCACATTCTGTGCAGTAAAAAATTGTTTTCGCTTTCATTTTCCGGCTCCTCTCATGGCCTATCTATCAATTGGATGCCCGCGAAAAGACGCTGCTGCAATTGCCATTGCAATCTTCGTTTGATACGCATCATCCAACAGCTTTTGTTCTTCTTCCGGGTTGGATAAAAAGCCGCACTCAATCAAAATAGCAGGCCGTGTCACATGTTTCATCAAATAAATGGTATCAGGTATTTTTGCCGCACTTCGTTGATTTGCCGGCTTCAACACGGTTTGCAGCGCCTCTTGTGTTTGCATCGCCCACATAAAG
>JAFOJR010000170.1 GCA_017420125.1 Oscillospiraceae bacterium
GATTTGGTGGGTTTTGACCAATGCTGCAAGGCGGGAGATTTCTTTTGCGGGGACTTCACTGCCGGCCTCTTCTTCAATCGACGCCAAAATTGTCAGATCACAGGCATCGGCCAGGTAGCCGAACCCGTCGTGGAAGGTGACCAATTCGCGGCAGGTGATGCCGGAAAGGCGCTCTGGCAGAGCCTCCCCATACACGCGCAAAGCCTGTGCGGCTGCAGCGGCGTTCTGGGTATACTGCTGACTGTGGTCCGGATCTTCTTTTGCAAGTCCCGCACCGATATTTTCCACCATTTGGGCGGCGCGGCAGGGATCCAGCCAGATGTGGGGGTCCTGCTCTGCGGCTTCGTCTTCCGCATGGTGACCTTTGTACGGGAGCAGAGCAATGCCTTGAGAGCTGTCTATCACGGAGAGATCAGGCACAGCGGCGAGGAGGTCTGACAGAAACGGTTCCAGCCCCGCGCCGTTCTGGATGCAAACATCTGCCTGTTCCACGACTTTCATGTCATTGACGGAAAGGGAATAGTCATGAGGGCAGCTGATGGGCTGGTTAATAATGGGGATAAGGGTTATACCCTCCACCCCGTCCGTTACCATTTGCGTTAACAGGTACACCGGATATGTGGTGGTAACAACAGTAAAGCCGCCGTCAGAGGAAACGGGCGGATTTCCGCAGCCGGGAAGGAGCAGCAGGGCCAGTAAGACAAAGGGAATCAAGGCTTTTTTCAAGGGGAGAGACCTCCTAAAAATAAAATATGCAGAAAGAGGCGGAAAAGAGCGGAAAATACAGATCAGGTACGTAAAAATACGACCCCGGCGGCCCCGGCGGCCGCAATCAGCAGGAACGGGCTCACCTTTCCCCACTGCAGCAGGAAGAACACCACAAAGGCGATGAGCAGCACGGGCCATTCAAACGAAAGAGAAAGACCGGCGGGGAACAATGCCGTTGCGCCAATGCTGATCAGCGAACAGGTGATCAGCGCCAAAACAGCCGGCCGGATTCCTGACAGTGCCGAACGCAGAAAGACATTTTTTTGAAAGGCCTTCAACATGCGGGCGATCAACAGGCAAAGGATAACGGAAGGCAGCACCACACCGAGGGTGGCGGCCACCGCACCGGGGACGCCATACAGCTGCATTCCCACGAAGGTGGCAGAATTGACGGAAAAAGGGCCGGGGGTCATTTCTGAAATAGCCACCATGTCGGCTGCCTGGGCAGTGGTCATCAGACTGCGCCCCACCAATTCCTGCTGAATCAAAGGCAGCATTGCCATCCCGCCGCCGAAGGTAAACAGGCCGATTTTGAAAAAGAGGAAGAACAATTTGATGAGATTAAGCATCTGTTGTTTCATCTCCTTCCTGCTTTAAACGGCGATGATAATAAAGAATGCCCAAAAGGCCGCAGGCCAGAATGATAAAAATCGCATTGATCCACGGAAGGAACAGAGAAACACCCAATGCGGCCAAGGCCAAAATCCACTGAAAAATATCTTTCAATGCATTTTTTCGCAATTTCCAGATTGCGGAAAGCAGCAGGGCCAAAACTGCACCGCGGATTCCCCGCAGGGCACCTGCCACGTATGGATTGGTGATGAACAGATTATAACACAAAGAGACGCCGATAATCACCAAAAAAGAAGGGAGGATACAGCCCAGGCCGGCCAAAAGGCCGCCTGCCGTGCTGGCTATCCGGTGACCCAATAAAACAGAAGCATTGACGGACATGGCTCCGGGAAGAGATTGGGCCACTGCAAAAATATCCGCAATGTCCTCTTCATTGATCCAGCCCTGTTTTTCCACAAACTCCCGCTGAATCATCGGCAGCATGGCGGCGCCGCCGCCGAAGGTGAAAAGGCCGATGCGGAAGGTGACGAGGAAGATATGGAAAAGCTGACGGCGGGAAGGGGGGGATGTGGACGGTTCCATGAGCAATCCTCCTTTCGCAGGGCCATGCAATGGATTTTAAAACGGACAGGAAAACGGAATTGCCGTCTGCCGCATGGAGGCAGACGGCAATTGATACGCTGCTTGCGTTATTTTTCCGTAGGCTATTCTGCGTAATAATTGATGAGGCAGCCGGCGAGGATAATGTCCCGTTCCTCCCGTGTCAGACCGGGAAGAGAAAGGGAGATGGTGCGGCTCTGCCCATTTTGTTCCAAAATGGCGTCAATCTTTTCTCCGTCGCCTTCCAGCAGGCTGCGGATATTGGGCAGATAGATCCGGTCGCCCGGCTGGATGTTTTGAGCGGAAAGCTCCGCTGCCACAAAGGGGAGCATGCCCCAGTTGATCACGTTGCTGCGATAGCGCTTTGTGGCATATTCCTCTGCCAGATTGGCTACGCCGCCCAAAACACGCTGGCAGGAGGCGGCCTGCTCTCTGGCGGAGCCGTCGCCGGGCTTTAATGCCATGACCAGACTGCCAAGACCGGTGGTACGGGGATCGTAGCCGTTTAATGCTTCCGCCACTTCCGGCGCATCTGGATTGCTGCGGCGGAGCGCTTCCAGGTCCAAAATTGCCTGTGCGCGGCCTACATAAGCCGGGTCTTTGCGGGACAGGGCAAAAGAGGCCAGTTTTACCGGATTGGAACGGAAAGAAGAAGTCTCTCCGGAGGGAATCAATTCGTCCGTTGTGGTAACGGGGTCATAAATGGCCGCGGCGACTGTGAGAAGCAGATGATCCGGCAGGGCGATCTGTGCAGGCCAGTCGGCAATATTGGGGCCGAAAATCAGCTGGGTGTCCGGCTGGGGATGATTGACCCCGTGGTAGACCCGTGCATCATAAGCAGAACAGTCAAACTGGTACGGCTGGCGGGGCGGGTCCACAGGGACTTCCGGCAGTTCCGTGGCGGCGGTGAGAATGCCGCCGTTTAATGCCGTGGCGGCAATGGAACGGGCGTCCATCAGCGCAACATAGGAAATCTGTCCTTCTGCAGGCTTGCTGCCTTCCCGGTTGGGGAAGTTGCGTGTGGAGTGCCGGATGGAAAAAGCGCCGTTGGCCGGCACATCTCCAGCACCGAAACAGGGGCCGCAGAAACAGGAGCGGATGGAAACGCCGGAAGCCATCAAAGCGGGAATCGCTCCCACACGGGTAAGCTCCATCATTACCGGCATGCTGGCAGGATAGGCAGACAGCCAGAAGGGACCGTTGCCCACAGGCTTGTGCCCTAAAATTTCAGAAGCGCGCAGCAGGTTTTGATACGTGCCGCCGGAGCAGCCGGCGATGACACCCTGATCTACTACAAATTGACCGTTTTTGATTTTTTCCCGCAGACTTTTGGGGGGCTTGGGCAAATCAAACTGCCGCATGGTTTCCTGATCCACAGCGTGGAGCAGATCGTCCATATTTTCCCGGAATACCCGGATGGGGTATGCATTGCTGGGATGGAACGGCAAAGCAATCATGGGCTCAACCTTGCCAAGGTCCACCTGGATGACGGCGTCATAATAAGCGCCGTCTGCCGGAGCCATGGCCTTATATGCCTCGCCCCGGCCAAAAGCGGTTAACGCTTCCTGCACGGTTTCGTCTGTTTGCCAGACGGAAGAGAGGCAGGCGGTTTCTGTGGTCATAACGTCAATCCCGCTGCGATAGTCCATTGCCAGAGAGGCAACGCCCGGGCCGAAAAATTCCATAACACTGTTTTTCACAATGCCGTCCTGAAAAGTGGCGGCAATCAATGCCAAAGCGACATCCTGCGGCCCGACTCCGGGCTGGGGTTTGCCGGTGAGATAGACGGCTACCACTTTGGGATATGCAATGTCATACGTTTTGGACAAAAGCTGGCGGGCCAGTTCCGGACCGCCCTCTCCGATGGACAGGGCGCCGAAAGCGCCGTAGCGGGTGTGGCTGTCGGAAGCCAGAATCATTTTCCCGGGTGCTGCATACATCTCCCGCATATATTGATGAATAACGGCCTGATGGGCGGGAACAAATTCGCCGCCATATTTTTGTGCCGCGGAAAGGCCAAATAAATGGTCGTCTTCGTTAATCGTACCGCCCACAGCACACAAGCTGTTGTGGCAGTTGGTGAGAACATATGGAAGAGGGAAGGACTGCATCCCGCTGGCCCGTGCCGTCTGGATAATGCCCACATAGGTGATATCATGGGATGCCATGGCGTCGAAGCGAAGCTTGAGCCGTTCCATCGAGCCAGATGTGTTGTGTGCGTTTAAAATTTGGTATGCCATGGTGCCGGTCCGGGCAGAAGCCGGTTCAGAAAGCCCAATGGCGCTGGCCGCCTCTGCAGGCAAAAACTGGTTATCGTGATAATACATTCCGGAATTGGTAATGGAGATCAAGTAAAATTCCTCCCTCGTTGTAATCAGAAAAAATCTGTTTGTTTCTAGCCACTAAGTATAACAAAATCTGTATTTGTTTGCAAGAGGGGAGAGAGCAGGTAAAACAGGGATCGGGGATTCGTCGCACTCAACAAAAGAAACTTTTGCAAAAAGAAAAATTTTGTTGCTTTTTTGGCAAAAAAAAGGTATAATAAGGGCGCCAAATTGTACAAGTGTCCTTCTGTGGCGGACACCCTGAGCAAGTCTTTGGCAGACTAAAAAATGGAGGGAAAAAGAATGAAGAAACGCTTTGCCTTACTGATGGCGCTGGTTCTGATAGCCGGTCTGCTTACGGCTTGCGGCGCCAACCCGGATGGACAAAACGGCGGCAGCGCAGATGGCGACGTAATCAAAATCGGCGTGTTTGAGCCTTTGACCGGCGCGAATGCATCCGGCGGCGAACTGGAATTGCGCGGCATCGAGATCGCACACGAAATGGTGGGCGAGGTGCTGGGCAAGAAGGTTGAACTTGTCACCGGCGACAACAAATCCGATGCAGTCGAAGCAGTAACTGCAGCGGAGTATCTGGTCAACTCCCAGAATGTAGATATCATCCTTGGCACCTGGGGTTCCAGCTTTGCCATTGCAGCAGGACCCGTTTTCAAGGAAGCACAGGTTCCTGCCATCGGCACCTCCTGCACCAACGTCAACGTTACTTTAGGCAACGAGTATTACTTCCGTGTTTGCTTCCTGGATCCGTTCCAGGGGACCATTATGGCAAATTATGCCTATAATGTCCTGGGCGCAAGAAAAGCAGCCATCATCTATGAAGTATCCAACGACTATGCCGTGGGCCTGAAGAAATTCTTCGTCGAAGCATTTGAAGGACTGGGCGGCACAATTGTACAGGAAGCCATGTACAACACCGGCGATCAGGACTTTAATGCACAGATTCTCAGCGTGAAGTCTGCCAATCCCGATGTGATCTTTGCACCCGGCAACTACACGGAATCGGCTCTGATCATGCAGCAGGCCGGTCAGATGAACTATGACGTTCAGTTCCTGGGCGGCGACACCCGGGAAACCGACCCCCTGATCACTGTGGGCGGCCAGTATGTGGAAGGCTGCATTTTCTCCACCTTCTTTGATGCGGATGCAACCATCAACGAAGAGA
>JAFOJR010000171.1 GCA_017420125.1 Oscillospiraceae bacterium
ATGTACCAATATCCCCCCGTTTCGCTGCTGGTGGAAAGCAGAAAAGACAACCTGGAAGGCGTTCAGGCAGAAATTCACCGCAATCAGCTTCGACTGGAAGATACAATCCAGAGTTTTGGCATTGATGCGCATATTGTAAATGCAGTGCGGGGGCCTTCGGTGACTCGATATGAATTAGAGTTGGATCGTGGAGTGAAACTAAATAAACTAACCAATTTGTCAGATGATATCGCTTTGTCTCTGGGTGCGTCCGGCGTTCGAATTGCTCCCATCCCACATAAGATTTCCGTAGTGGGCATTGAAGTGCCAAATCAGTTGGTACAGACAGTAAATATCCATGAGGTAATTGACTCTCCGGAATTTCGCAATCATCCTTCAAAGGTAGCGTTTGCACTTGGCAGGGACATTGCGGGAGCTAATATTGTGGGGAATGTTGCAAAGCTGCCTCACTTACTTATTGCAGGCACCACCGGATCGGGCAAGTCAGTTTGTATGAATTCTTTGATTATCAGCTTGTTGTACAAAGCGACACCGGAAGAGGTTCGCTTGATTATGATCGATCCGAAAATGATTGAGTTAGGCGTTTACAACGGAATCCCGCATTTATTGATCCCCGTTGTAACAGACCCCAAAAAAGCTGCCGGTGCACTGCAGTGGGCCGTAACGGAGATGATGAAACGATATCGCCTGTTTTCTGAGCTGAATGTGCGGGATATTGCTTCTTATAATGCTGCTGTGGCTAAAGATCCGGAACGAAAAAAACTGCCTCAAATTGTTATTGTAATTGACGAGCTGGCGGATCTGATGCTGGTGGCAGCAAAAGATGTAGAAGAATCTGTTTGCCGTATTGCACAAATGGCGCGGGCAGCGGGAATGCACTTGATTATTGCAACTCAGCGGCCTTCTTCTGACGTGATTACGGGAATTATGAAGGCAAATATCCCTTCTCGGATTGCTTTTGCTGTGGCCTCTGCGCTGGAGTCTCGGATTATTTTGGATACTCAAGGAGCAGAAAAACTGGTGGGCCGAGGCGATATGTTGTATTTCCCGTTGGGAGCAGGGAAACCCACCCGTGTGCAAGGCTGTATGATCACAGGCGAAGAAGTAGAACGCGTTGCCGAATTTGTAAAACAATATGGGCAGGCAGAATATGCGGAAGACGTGATTCAGGAAATTGACAGAAATGCGGAAAAGAAAGAAAAGGGCGGAAGCAGCAATTATAATGAAACAATTGATGAAGGAGATGAATTGCTTCCTGCCGCTATTGATGTAGTGGTAGAAACAGGACAAGCTTCCGTATCTATGCTCCAGCGCCGATTAAAGTTGGGTTATTCCCGCGCGGCCCGCTTGGTAGATCAAATGGAGGATAGAGGAATTGTAGGGCCGTTTGAAGGCTCTAAACCACGTCAGCTTTTGATTACCAAAGAGCAGTGGCAGGAAATGCAAATGCGGAATAGTTTAGTACCCAGATTGCCGGAGGAAGTCGAAGATCTTTTGTCAGAAGAAATGATGACCGATGAGGAAACTTCTGACACACCGGAACAAAGTGAAATCTGAAACACGGTTATAAATTGCGCTTTTTCGGGAATACTATTTTGGAAGGGAGATCCCTTTAGATTTTGAACCAAGAAGGAGAGCGAACTATGATGAACCGTACAAATACTGGTTATAATTCCAGTATTAAATGTAGTGTGGACGATTGTGTCTATCATTGTGACAGCAAGGAATTCTGCTCTTTGAATGAAATCAAGGTGGGTGCCTGCAAAACAAACGTGACCACCAGTGATTGCACCGAGTGTGCTTCCTTTGCACCTGGCAGCAAAAAGTAATAAATATAGAATATCGGACGCCGCGCCCCGCTGTAGATTTGCAGTAAGGCGCGGCGTTTATGTTTTGATATTGCATGCAGAAGGGCTGGTTTTTTATTGTTTCATTCTCATTTAAAGAAAATAACAGAACCTGTTTTGGATAAAAACAGTTTTTTACATGTGATAAAATGAGGCCGACCGTTTAGATGGAAAAGAGACGATTTATAGGAGACAGAAGAAAATGAAACGAAAAAAGAAAGTAAAACTTTATATTTTTATGGCGATATTGGTTGGTTTTCTGGGACTTTCTGCCTGCGGCACTGTTACGGTGAAAGCAGATATATCTGAATACGGAGATATGCCAATCACGATAGTAGGGGTGGGGGATACGGAATTTCAAGTAACTGCCAATGAGCTATCACAGCTTCCATGCATCAGCCAGAGTGTTTCCGGCAAAACGGAAAAAGCAGGAACGATTAAAGCGGTGGGTCCTACGTTGGAGACATTTTTGGCGCAATATGGAA
>JAFOJR010000172.1 GCA_017420125.1 Oscillospiraceae bacterium
CCCAATGTCATCTGCACACGTGCACAGGCAGTCTGCTTCCTGCACCGCCTCGAGGGAAGCGAGAAGGTATCCGCTGAAAACATCTTTACCGATGTTAAAGAGGGGACTTACTACTACGATGCAGTGCTTTGGGCGGTCAAGAACGAGATCACCAACGGCACAAGTGCAACGACCTTCTCTCCCGATATGGTCTGCACCCGCGGGCAGATTGTAACCTTAATCTATCGCGATATGGCAAAATAAATGACCTGTAACAAAGAGGGGCAGACCGAAGCGGTCCGCCCCTCAAGCCATATTGAAACGTTCATTTTTTCCCATAGAGTATGCGCGGAAGACAGGCCCTTTTTTCTATTGCTATGAATAAAGGCGGTGGCTATATGAACGGATCCAAAGGGCTTTTCGCTGCTTTCCCGGGATAGATGGTTGAGTTCCCGCGGGACAACAACCTGGCGTGGCTGCGGATGTTTTATGCGTTTCCATGGGAGCTTGTGGAAAACGACTGAAATTTCTTGATATGCCGGGAAAGATCCGCCGCGCGCGAAATAGTGAGACCCATCGCCCGCTGCTGGAAAGTGACAACGTTTTGGAGCTTGTCCGGGACAGGGTCAGACCTGCATTTTTACTGATTTATCTTTCGCTATGTGATACAAAAACAACAATCCTCCCACCCAGTCTCAAAACGAAAGGATCTTTATTATGAACAAATCTGAACTTATTACAGCGATTTCTAACGCCACCAGTTTGAGTAAAAAAGACGCGTCCGCTGCGCTTGATGCCATGTTATCTACTATCATGGCTGAGGTTGCCGCCGGGAATAAGGTTTCCCTCCTCGGGTTCGGAACGTTTGAGAAGAGACACCGTGAGGCCAGGATCGGCCGCAATCCTCGTACCGGCGAGGCTACGGAAATCCCTGAGAGTGACGTGCCTGCGTTCAAAGCAGGGAAGGGATTTAAGGACAAGGTGAATCCGCCTGCTCCCCCTAAGAAGGCGGCAAAAAAACCGGCCAAGAAAAAACAGACAAAGGGAAAAAAGAAATAAATGAGCAGATGGCAGCATCTCAAATCCTGTGAAAACCCACATAACAGCAGCAAAAAAGCGAAAAGCATTTTTTCGGAAGGCGGCTCAGACCGCCTTCTTTCCTTAACGACAGCCAGTCAGGCGTACTGTTCGGTTGTTTAGCCATAACGCCGCCAAAAGGCACCAAAAACTTTTGTTTTTGGTGCCTTTGTTTCTCTGTGTTGTGCCGTTTGACAACGATCTGGTTTTATCTTACAATGCTAAGACAAAGGAGGGATGCTTTAATGAGGCGTGATCTGCAAAAGAATACGGAAATTCGTTATCTCCATATGTTGCGCTGCATAGCGATATTTCTTGTAATCGCACTGCATTGTGTTGCACCTTATCTTACAGGCAAGCAAATTGCTTTCGGTTCAAAAACGTGGCTGGCCTGTGATATCATTAACAGCGCGGGAAGAATGGGTGTGCCGATCTTTTTTATGATCAGCGGTTTTTTACTGCTTTCTGATGAGCGGACGCTTGATATAAAAAATTTTTACAAAAAACGTATGAAAAGGATTTTCATCCCGTTTTTATGCTGGGATATCATATACTTTATCACCAACGCAATCTTTCATCATCAACCGCTGGAGATTGGGAAATTTTTTTCCGAGCTGCTGGTGCAGGGCAGCAAATATCATCTCTGGTTTCTCTATCAGATTATGGGAATCTATCTGCTGCTACCCTTTCTCAAAAGGCTTTTGGATCGCTGCAAACCACGGGAGCAGGTTTTGTTTTTTGCCATTGTTCTGTTTCAGCCAACAATCCTGCTCTTTATCAACACAATCCAGCCGGCGGTACGTATTGCGCCGTTTGGGCCTCTGGTAGAAGGCTATGTGGGTTTCTTTCTCTTTGGGTATCTTTTGGGAACGTACCAGGTTACTCCGCGATGGAGACGGGTGATTTATTGCGCCGGCATCGTCGGTTTTCTGCTCAATATTGTCGGAAATTTCTGTTTTTCGTCGCCGCAGCAAATCAATTTCGGATATTCCATAACACATTATTTGACGGCCGGTGCTTTATTCTTGTGGTTCAAAGAGCATTTCCGGACGTCGCCCTCCACTTCGTTTCAAAACGGTATTTATCGCGGTGCACGATGGATATCAAAATTATCTTTTGGAATTTACCTTTCTCATGTTCTGATTCTGGAACATTTTGCTGTCTTTTTAAGCAATATTTTATCCCTCAGTCCGGCTTCCAGTATTGTGTTTTCCTTTTTTGCCACCTCTGTTTTGAGCACGCTGCTGATCTTTCTATTATCCAAATGCAAACCGCTTCGGACGATATTTCTTTAATTCGAAAGCAAGAATATATGAAATAAAATAAAGCTCTTAAAACTTGGTATAAAAGCCAGACCAAAATTCTTTTTTCGATTTTGCGCAACTTTTATACCAGGTTTTTTGCGTTCCGGTACTATCTTTATACTTTGAATTGACCGTTTCAATAGAGATGCAATATGCAGTGGAGGGGAGTCCCGGTTTTCCATTTGGAAATCTGGAAAAGGGCAAGGACCGGTCAGTGGTTGTCGTTTCATGGCGGATATGGTAATATAATAGCGATCGTTGCCGTTTGGACATGCCGCTGAGGGCACGCCGGTGGCCTGATGACTTTGTGATGAACATGAGGAGACAATGCGGGAGGGGCGCCCTCACGGTGTGTTTTGCGATAAAAAGGCGGGAACGGGACACAGATTCGAAGTGTGAGAAATGAGCAGAAAAGCCTGAAATTTGATGAACACACAGATATTTCAAGGATGGAGTTTTTGGTATGAAGTCAGGAAAAAAGGTCGCATCGATACTGATTGCATTGCTGATTTTTGGCGTTTTAATAACAGGCTGCACGCAAAGCGGCGAAGAAAACGATTATATTTCAGAAGGCGAGGATACGAAATGCGAGATAACCGGATATCACCAGTATCAGGGCAACAACAGCTCGTATTTCCTGTCAAAAGGAGATAAAATCGCCGTGATCTCCCCATCTGAGCTGCCGAGCCGCGAACAGGTTGATGCAACGATGAGGGGGCTCAAGGAATGGGGCTTCGTTCCGGTGGAAGGGAATTATGTCTGCCCGGAGACCCGCACACTTGACGAGCAAATCGAAGATCTTGAATGGGCACTCAGTGATCCCGAGATCAAAGCGATCTTCTGTGTCAGAGGCGGCTATGCATCGTCAGAGCTGATGGATCGTTTTTCTCTGGACCTGATCAAAAATGCAGATAAACCGATCATAGGCTATAGTGATATCACCGTTTATCATTCAGCCTGGACGGCGGCAGGTCTTCCATCGATCCATGCCAGCATGAGTGCCGCATTTATGGATCTTCCAGAGGATTGTGCAGAAGCGGAGTTTCACATGATAAAGGGTGAAATCCCTTCCTACAGATGTGAGACAAGCACGCCGTGTGTTGACGGGGAAGCAACAGGCGTCCTGATTGGAGGAAATCTGTCGACTTTTGTTTCGGTGCTCAATACCGGATACGACTGTACCAGGATGGATGAGCCGTATGTCCTGTTTTTGGAAGACGTCGACGATAATATCCGGGAGATCCATCGCTACCTTACGATATTGAAACACATGGGTGTTTTGGATCGAGCATCTGCCATTATATTCGGTGAGTGGACAATGCTTCCGGCAAATGATGAGGCCAACTTCGGCGCAGTAAGAGGCGGAGAGTTTGAATCAATTGCAGATATGATATACAGGGAGTTTCTGGCCGGGACAGACGTTCCCGTGGCATTTGGGTTTCCTGCCGGACACGGAGAGGTCAATTATCCGCTGCTCATGGGTGAAACGGTACATATCAGCATTTCCGGCGGAAGCTATACCATCGAGTGGGATTGACAGTTCTTTCCGGACAGCGGGGGTGATCCCGTGGACGCCGGGCGATGAGATTGTTACGATTTCTTGCATGTTTGGACAAATGACGCCGTTACGGACAGAAAAAAGGCGGGGCGTTCTGCCCTGTCTTTTTCTTTTTCCTATGGTATAATGTACCTAAGTCAGCGGAGACATTTTTCATCATCCAGTCCCACAGCGGGGTCTGTCAGAGGGGAGGGAACATCCGGTATGAACCAGACGGAACGGCTGATTTTCCATGTGGACGTGAACAGTGCGTATCTTTCCTGGGAGGCGGCCAGGCGGGTGGCGGCAGGCGGCGAAGATTTGCGGCTGATACCATCGGCCATTGGCGGCGATAAAGATAAACGGACAGGGGTTATTTTGGCCAAATCCATTCCGGCAAAAAAATTTCAAATCAAAACCGGGGAACCGGTTCGGACGGCGCTGCAGAAATGCCCGCAGCTTGTTTTGGCGCGGCCGGATTTTCGATTGTACCACGAATGTTCCCGCGCATTTGTGGAAATCTGCGGCCGCTATGCCCCTGTGGTGGAGAAATTTTCCATTGATGAATGTTTTTTGGACATGAGCGGCACCGCAGTGCTATATCCCGATCCCGCAGCGGCAGCCCGCGCGATAAAAGATGAAATCCGGGATACGTTGCATTTTACGGTAAATATTGGAGTATCCACAAACAAACTGCTGGCCAAAATGGCCAGCGATTTTGAAAAGCCGGATCGGGTCCACACGCTGTTTCCCGCAGAAATCCCCGCAAAATTGTGGCCTCTGACGGTGAGGGCATTGTTTTCCGTTGGCCGGGCAACGGCCCAGCGGCTGGAACAGGCCGGCATTTATTCTATCGGCGATCTGGCACAGACGAGATTGCAGCAGGTACAGACTTTGGTAGGGAAGAAGCTGGGCCGGCAGATTCACAACTATGCCAATGGGATAGACGATTCGCCTGTGCTGGCAGAGCAGGAAAAAGCAAAAGAATACAGTATTTCCACCACGCTGGAAGAAGACGTGGTATCTGCAAATCAGGCAAACCCCATTCTTTTGGCTTTGGCGGACGGAGTGTCCGCCAGAATGCGGGCAGACGGGGCAAAGGCGTTCTGTGTGACGGTTACCATTCGAACCCATACATTCCGTACGCGGTCCCACCAGAAAACCCTGTCAGCGCCGACAGACATCACGACAGAGATTTATGAAATAGCGCTGCAACTGTTTGGTGAGCTTTGGGATGGTCATACCCCGCTGCGTCTGCTGGGAATTGCTTTGTCCCAGCTCACGGAGGAACCTTATGAACAAGTCACTCTGTTTTCTGACGAAAAGCGGGACAAGGCGAGAAAAATCGACCAAACCGTAGACCAAATCCGCTGCCGGTATGGAACGAATACCATCGTCCGGGGCGGCGCATATGAGATGTCCAGAAAAGTAGGGAAAAAGTATCAGGCCCAGATGGATGGAAAGAAAAAGAAAAAGCCTTAATTGCATTCCAAAGAGAAGCGGTTTATAAAAAATAAGACCCCCACCACAGAGAGCCGGCTGCTCCCTGCGGTGGGGGTTTGCGTTGGAAAAGGCTTAAAACAATTCCTTTTCCACCACACAATTGCTTTTGAGTTCTCCTACCAGCGTTTGCAGTGCATCTACTACATGGGGCCGGATATCACCGCCCACGAGCACCAGCATGATATCATCGCCCACAGAGAGGCGTCCTTCATTGAGCCAGACCCGCACATAATGGATGCCCGGGAGCTTCTTTGCGGCGGCGATAGCGGCGGAAACCCGGTCTTCCGAATAGGAAAGTTCCATTCCGACGACAGAGGGCAGCCCCTGAGTCTGCTGCCGTGCTTCCGCTTTTGCCTTTTCCCGCACCACGCCGTTGTGGAACAAATACATGCCGCATTGGGCTGCGCTGCAGTCTGATTTGGCCTCCTTCAGCCAAACGTCCATGGAAGGAGCGCTTTTTTTCTGTGGTTCTGCTGCCACGGAAGCGGAGGGCTGGGCACAGTCAGCTGAACCAGAGGAGGCCAGCATGTCCAAACCGTGAAGGATGCCGTCCATCACTGCCAGGAGGTTTTCCTTTGCCGCTTTCTCGCTGCCGGGCAGATTGATGATCAAGCTGCCGCCGCGAATCCCTGCTGCGCTTCTGGAAAGACACCCGCGGGGCGTGATCCTCATGCTTTCTGCCCGCATGGCTTCGGGAATCCCCGGCACTTCCCGGTCCAATACCGCTTTTGTTGCTTCCGGCGTGATATCCCGCGGAGAGAAGCCCGTGCCGCCGGTGGTCAGGATCAGGGAAATTTTTCTCTCGTCGGCACAAGTGATCAGTTGCGCTTTGATCTGTTCCGCCTCATCGGGAACGATGGTTTGATAGACTACCTCCAGGCCGTTTTCCTGCGCGAGGGCACAAAGAGCCGGACCGCTGGTGTCAACCCGCTCGCCTCGAGCGCCTTTGTCGCTGATGGTAATCACTGCTGCAGTATATTTCATCAATTTTCATCCTTCCTGTAATATGCCCCGTGGACGCCGCCGGTTTTTTCCAGCAGGCGGATATCGGCAATGACCATATCTTTCTGCACAGCCTTGCACATGTCATATACGGTTAAAGCAGCGATAGAAACGGCGGTCAGCGCCTCCATTTCCACTCCGGTTTGACCGCTGCAGGAGACGGTGGCCGTGATTTCCACAGAATGCCGTTCTGTATCCAGATGGAGCGACAAATCGATCCCGCTGATGGGGACCGGATGACACATGGGAATCAGCTGCGGGGTGCTCTTGGCACCCAGAATACCGGCTACCTGAGCAACGGACAGCACGTCTCCCTTTTTCATGCCGCCACTTTGGATGAGGGCAAAGGTTGTTTCGTTTACCAACACCCGGCCGGCTGCAACGGCTCTTCGGTCTGTGGTTGGCTTTTCCCCTACATTGACCATTTTTGCCCGGCCTTGTGCATTGAAATGGGTAAAATCTTCCATTTTATCAGCCTCCGATCTGGTTCATATTTCGTCCCGCCTGGCTGCGGCTTTCACAGGATAATTCTCCATGCCAGGAGGGTTTGGCAAAAATGGCAGCTTCAAACTGCTGTTTCATTTCCGCCGGAGACAGGTCTTTGATAGAATATTCACTGGAGGAATGGAGACAGG
>JAFOJR010000173.1 GCA_017420125.1 Oscillospiraceae bacterium
GACAAATCTGCCGATTATGTGTTAAAGTATAAAGTGAAGGGCGCGGCATACCGGCAATTGTTCAGAACCAGTTGTTTTACAGATTCAATTAAGCTTTCCCCTGTATACTGAAACCATCAAATCTAACAGAAAGGATTGATCCCCCATGAAAATGCTTCAGAAGTTTTCCGCAATGCTCAGGTTTTCCTGAGGCCGATGGAGATACAAACTTTCATTGTCAAAATAATGTCGCTTCACCGCATATGCATGGGCCACAATGGTGGGGCAACGGGCAATTAGCTCTATCGCCATCCGGACCTCGTTCTCCAAGGAGTGGTCGTCCGGGCATGGGTCATAGGAATACAACGCCAGAACAGAACGGGCCAGTTTGTTCATCACGTCGTGGCTGGGTGCTTTTAAAATCATATCCTCCGTAAAATTAGGCGGAAGTGCCCTGTATTCCTTTAAAATTTGATTGAACTCGTCCAACTGAGTATGATTGGGAAGGGACCCCAACAGAAGCAGGTACGCTGTTTCCTCAAATCCAAACCGATTTTCCGTCATATACCCTGCGATCAGGTCTTTTACGTTGATCCCGCGGTAAATCAGCCGGCCTTCTCTGGGAAGTTTTTCCCCGTCCTGCATCACATAACCTTGGACGTTACCGATCCCTGTAACGCCAGCCATGACCCCCGTCCCATCGGCGTTTCGCAGGCCACGCTTAACATCAACTTTTTCATAATATGCGGGATCAATCATGTTATTTTTCTGAATTTCTCCGCATAAACTTTGAATAATTTCCTGCGAATTTTGAGTGATCTTTTCCTGCATTTTTCTATGCCTTTCTTTTTTAGTTGTTTTTTTATTCTACCGCATTTCGCATAGGAAGTCAATTCCATTTCCAGTTCACAAGCTTGTTTTCGCTTCTGATTTTGCCGCCTCTTTTTTTAAAGAATTCGGTATGCTTCTGGATGTTTTGACCAAAAATTGAATGACTTCCTTCTTAAACTTGCAAACTATGTTGAAAACGGAGGTTTCTTTATGAAACACATTCTGGTTGCTGTCATTTTGCTCCTGCTAATGTTGTTTTTGATGCCGCTGCTGGCTCTCCCGGCAGATACGGCTTCCGGAGCAAATTCCGATGCGGCCGTATCTCCTGCCCCCACTGCCACGCTTCCGGCAGATGTTTCCACGAACTCTCTCGCTGTTTCGTCCCAGCCTCCGGCCGCATCTGCCGCGCCCTCGCTGGATGCCCAAACCTCGGTCCGACTGCTCATCAACGGCACCATCCGCACCGTCCCTATGGATGAGTACCTGTTCCATGTAGTTGCGGCAGAGATGCCGGCTTCCTTCGAGTTGGAAGCTCTTAAAGCGCAGGCTATCGCCGCACGCACCTATGCACTGTACAAAATCCAAAACGGACCTTCTCCCAACCACCCCAATGCCGATCTTTGCACAAACAGCAACTGCTGCAGTGCTTATATCACAGAGGCAAAAATGAAGCAGGCATGGGGCGCCTCACTGGAAGAATATCGAGCCAAAGTCCTTCAAGCTGTTTCAGAAACTGACGGACAAGCCATTTTATATAACGGACAGCCGATCAACGCCGTGTTCCACTCTTCTTCCAGCGGCACAACTGAAAAAGCGGAGCTGGTTTGGGGGGCTGCTGTGCCTTATTTGTCCAGCGTCTTTTCTCCGGAAAACGGCGAAACGGTTCCCAATTTTGAAAGCACGGTAAAAGTCCCTGTCGCTCAATTTCGGTTAGCTATTCTGCAGGCATATCCTGATGCTGATCTCTCCGGCTCGCCCAGTCAGTGGTTCGGCAAGGCAGACAGATCCCGCGCCGATAGAGTGCTGCGCATTTTTATCGGCGGGGTCCCTGTCGCAGGAAGCTCTCTGCGCAGTTTGTTCGGCCTGCGCAGTACGGCTTTTTCCGTTTCCGTTCAGGGCAACAATGTAGTCTTTCAGGTCACGGGCTACGGTCACGGCGTGGGCATGAGCCAATATGGCGCAAATGCCTATGCCCTGCAGGGCTGGAACTGTTACGAAATTCTCACATGGTATTACCAAGGAACCATCATCGGCTCTTGGAAACGATGACATCCTTCTGCGGAAAAAATCCGTGCCACAAATTGTGGCACGGATTTTTCATTTGTTTTTGGGCGCGGCGCCACTGTTTTTGTTGCCGTGTGGCTTCTGCCCGTGTTCCCGTTCCGATTTTCCGCCGGGCTTATTTCCGTTTTTTCCGCGTCCCCGGCGCACATATGTTCGGCGACGTTCTGCGGTTTTTCCGCCATCTTCGCTTCGCTTCGGCCGTTCTGTGCGTTCAGCTGATTCTAAAGCATCTGTGTGCTCTGTCTGATGCATCTGCTCTTCCCGCTTTGCACGGTTGGCCCGCCCCGACCGCTGGCGTGTCGTTTGCCGCCGCGTATCCTTCTGTCCGCGGCCGTCTTTGGTTTCCCGCGGCTTTTCATGCTCATCTGCATGCGTTTTCTCCCGTCGGGCTGCTGCTTTTTCTTCTTCAATCGCTGCGGCCGCTGCTGCGGCAGCCCGCCGTTCCTGGGCTTCTTTTTCCTTGGCTTCTTCCATGGTCTTTCGGATATATGCTGCCTGAAGAACTTCCGGCGGATCATATTCCTCCGGCCGTTTTACTTTAACGGAAAAAATCAACCGAATGTCAAGGAACGCGTACGTACGAGGTGTTTCCGGCGTAATATCCAGCTGTACCTTTGCCTTCTCTCGTAAAAGGCTGACAGAAGAAACTGTCCCCACGCCATCGGGGGTTTCCACAAAAGAGTCCTGCTTGGGGGCATGCTTCACCAAATCCTCATATGCTTCCTGTTCATATTTCAGACAGCACATCAGCCGACCGCATGTGCCGGAAATTTTTGTGGGATTCAACGACAAGTTCTGGGTCTTCGCCATCTTGATGGAAACGGGCTGGAACTCGCCCAAAAAACGGTTGCAGCAAAATGGCTGTCCACAAATGCCAAGCCCACCCAGCATTTTGGCTTCATCCCGCACGCCAATCTGCCGCAGCTCGATCCGGGTGCGGAATACAGATGCCAAATCCTTCACCAATTCCCGAAAGTCTACTCTTCCGTCCGAAGTGAAGAAAAACAACACTTTGCTTCCGTCAAAATTATACTGTACGCTGACCAGTTTCATTTCCAGACCATGTTCCTGAATTTTCTTTTGACAAACCTCCATGGCCCAGCGTTCTTTTTTTTCGTTGGCTTCTACTGTTCGCCGATCTTCTTCTGTGGCAATGCGGAGAACACAGCGTAACGGTTCCACCACTTCGCTGTCTTCTACCATGGTATTCCCCTGGACGCACTGGCCATACTCCGGTCCCCGGGCTGTGTCCACAATCACCGGCATATCTGCGGAGATCTCTTGCCCATTCGGGCTGAAAAAATATGTCTTTCCGCCGTTTTTAAAACGGACGCCTACAATCTCTGTCAATCATGTCACTCCTTTCTCCATGGCTTCTGCACAAAGGACATACAGCAGCCCTGCGCAATGCCCGGTACCTACATTAGCATCCACGTGGGTCTGAATCGTCCGAATCGTTTCAAAATAAGAAAGCAGCCGGGCCTGCTCTGTTCGATCTTGTGCTGCTACCGCCTTTGGCAAGCATGTCTGAAGTTGCATCTCCAACGTCTGCAGGAAAACGCTCCACTCTTCCCGGGACAGGCTCTCCAGCGATACGGCGCATTCCATCAGGTTCACAGGTTCCCTGCACATCAGTGCGTCAAAAAACCGGCCTGCCTGGATAAAAGCAGGGGACTCTTTCTGCTGCGCTGCCTGCACCTGGGCCGCAGCCCGCCCTAAAATGCCTTCACAGCTTTGGGCTGCCTGGTGAAGCACCTCTGATCTTACATCCGGAAACGTCTGCGTCAGCCACAAAAACGCCTCCTGCTGGGACACCGGCGACAAACGGAGGATTTCACACCGGGAACGCACCGTTTCCAGCACATGCTCCTCTGTTTCCGTCAGCAGCAAAAACGCCGTGTAATCCGGCCCTTCCTCCAGCACCTTCAGCAAGGCATTTTGGGCAGAAGACTTCACCGTCTGCATTTCGCCGATGAGATAAACTTTTCGTCTGCCCTCGTTGGGACGGATATATGCATCCTTCCGCAGCTGCCGCACCTCATCTACTGTAGGCGAGGTCACCAGCCGCACATCCGGATGGATTCCCAGACTTACTTTGCGGCAGTTCTGACACATGCCGCACGGTCTGTTTTCCTTTGCATCACATAAAAATGCTTCTGTCAACACTTGGGCCAGCGTGTGTTTTCCACTTCCCCGCGGCCCTGTAATCAGATATCCGTGGGAGAGTCTTCTTTTTTCGGTTTGAGTGCGCAGCCGGGCCTTCAGCCCTTCGTTTCCCACTAATTTCTCATATGGCATTTCGTCACGCTCGTTCAAAATACTCAATATCCAGCACAAAAATCGTAGCACCGCCCACCACCAGCTCCGCTGGAAGTTTGGGGCAGCTCCCGCTCTGGATCAACTCTAAAGGGGTCGCTTGCCGTCTGTCACGGGTGTGTGCTTTTATGAGATCAATGGCCTGCTGCACCCGCTCTTCGTCCACGCCTAAAAAAACAGTGGTATTCTCCTTTGCCAAAAAGCCGCCGGTGGATGCCAGCCGTGTCGCGTCAAAGCCATGTTGTGTCAACGCATGCAGCACATTGTCCGCATCTTCTGTATGGAGGATGCAAAGAATCAGCTTTATGACAAACGCCCCCTTTCTTCAGTGCCTTTTGCTTATTATAACCGATCTTCTGCAATTATGCGAGACCTTTTTTCCGCCTCTTTCCTCTTTTCTTTTCTCCAGCCTCCACGCCCGCCTAAAAGCGCGTTTTTCTCTCATCTCCCCCCTTGACGGAAAATGGGTTCCTATGTAAAATAGAATCTATGTTATTCTGTTTGCGGAAGGGAGTTTCATTTCTGTGAAATATATTTTTGTAACCGGTGGTGTTGTTTCCGGCCTTGGAAAGGGAATTACCGCCGCTTCTTTGGGACGCTTGCTGAAACAGCGGGGTCTGCGCGTCACCAATCAGAAATTTGACCCATACCTCAATGTAGACCCCGGCGATATGAGTCCGCTGCAGCACGGTGAAGTTTTTGTCACCGACGATGGAGCGGAAACAGACCTTGACCTGGGCCATTATGAGCGCTTTACCGATGTAAGTCTGACAGAGCATTCCAGCGCCACTTCCGGCAAGATTTATTGGTCTCTGCTGAACAAGGCCAAAAATGGCGGATTTCCCGGCGGCACCGTCCAGGTGATCCCCCACGTAACCAACGAAATCAAAGAGCGCATGTATCGCGCCGGCCAAAATGACACCGATGTAGTGATTACGGAAATCGGCGGCACTGTGGGCGATATCGAATCACTGCCCATCTTGGAGGCCGCACGGCAGGTCACGACTGAAATGGGTCGTCAAAACGTGATGTTTATTCATGTTTCGCTGATTGTCAGCATCCCGGGCTCAAAAGAACTGAAAAGCA
Source organism: Oscillospiraceae bacterium (assembly GCA_017420125.1). Lineage (GTDB taxonomy): Bacteria > Bacillota > Clostridia > Oscillospirales > Oscillospiraceae > RGIG529. The sequence continues at coordinate 5,497 of JAFOJR010000173.1, forward strand.
AGCCCACCCAGCATTCCGTAAAAGAAATGCTGTCTTTGGGCCTCCAGCCGGATGTCATCGTCTGCCGGTCGGAATATGCCATCCCTGATGAAATCCGGGAGAAAATCTCCCTGTTTTGCAATATCCCATCAGAAAATGTCATCCCCAATCTCAACGCCCCGGTTTTGTATGAAATCCCCCTGATGCTGGAACAGGAAGGTTTGGGCAACGTTGTATGTAAACGGCTGGGCCTGACCTGCGGCGCGCCGGATTTAACTGAATGGAGCGCTATGGTGGAGCGGGCCAAAAAAGCCACAAAAACCGTTAAAATCGGTTTGGTAGGCAAATATGTAGCCCTGCGGGATTCATACCTCAGTGTGGTAGAGGCGCTGACCCACGGCGGCATCGAGAACGACACTTCTGTGGAAATCGACTGGATTGACTCCGAACGTTTGACAAAAGACAATGCAGCGCAGATTTTGGCAGATTGTGACGGAATCTTGGTTCCCGCCGGATTTGGTCCCAGGGGAATTGACGGAAAAATTGCTGCAGCTCAATATGCAAGGGAAAGTAAGGTACCGTATCTGGGCATTTCCTTGGGTATGCAGGCGGCAATGGTCGAATTTGCCCGAAATGTGCTTGGTCTCTCCGATGCCCATTCCGAAGAAATGGACTCCAGCACACCCCATCCGGTGGTGCATATCCCTGCCGAAAGAAAAGACGGATCTGACAAGGGCGGCCCTATGCGCTTGGGCGCTTATCCCTGCCAGATTCAGGGGAAAGACTCCATCGCCTATCAGGCATATGGTCAAACAGAAATCAGCGAACGGCATCGCCACCGCTATGAGTTTAACAACGATTACCGTCAGGCGTTCCAACAGGCAGGTATCCGCTTTTCCGGTCTTTCTCCTGATGGAAAGCTGGTGGAAATTATGGAAATTCCCAATCACCCGTGGTTTGTGGGCGTGGGATATCACGCAGAACTGAAAAGCCGCCCCAACCGTGCACACCCTCTGTTCCGTGAATTTGTGGGCGCGGCTCTGGCTCGGAAAGAACACTCCCGTTGATCGCTTTGTGTTTTTCTCTTCGTTTCACGTGAAACGTTCTTTCTCTGCAAGTAGACTTCGATACAAAAAAACAATCCCGGTTCTTGCATAGGGCAAGAACCGGGACTTTTTCTTCCCGTCGTCTTCCGACAGTATATTTGTCCTGTTTTTCTGTCTTATCGTCTTCTTTGTTACTTGGTGTTGATGTTAATATATTCCGCCCGCAGCTTGGAATAGAGAATTTTCTGGCTGCTGTACAGGCCATAGTACCCCGACAGCACATAGCTGACACCGCAGGCAATGGCAAACAACAGCATCCCTTGGGCACCAAACAGCTCAATACTGAGAACAATAGACGCCAAGGGACAATTGACCATACCGCAAAACAGGGCAATCAGCCCCAGCGCTGCGCCAAAGGCGGGATCCAGCCCCAAAAGGCCGCCTGCCACACAGCCAAAGGTGGCACCGACGAAAAAAGTGGGAACAATTTCGCCGCCCTTCAGCCCTGCGGCAATGGTAATGACCGTAAAAACCAGTTTCAGCACAAACGCCTCCGGTCGGGCGTTCCCGTTGATGGCCGCAGCAATAAGCCCCATCCCGGTGCCGTTGTAGTCCCGGGTGCCGACCAGATACGTCAGCCCGATGAGCAGCACACCGCCCAGGGCAGCCCGTACCAATTCGTTTTTCAGTACGCGGAACACCCATGCTTCCGTCTGATGAATGGCGACACAGAACCCGATGCTGAGCAAGGCACACAAGATCGACAGCGCCAGCACCTGGAGCAGAACCGACACAGAAATGGCTGGAACCGTCTCAAGGGAAAATCGGGTAGGTGAAACTCCGAAAGCCAGCGATACATGATAGGCCGTCAGCGAAGAAACCAGACAGGGAATAAAGCCGGAATAGTACAGCACCCCTACGCTGATCACTTCCAATGCAAACAGCACTGCTGTCAGCGGCGTGCCAAACAAAGCGGAAAACACGCCGCTCATGCCGCAGAGAATCACCAGGTGCATGTCCTTTTCATCCAAACGAAACAAGTGTCCCACTTGGGAACCGACGCAGCCGCCCAGCTGCAGCGCCGCGCCTTCCCGCCCGGCAGAACCGCCGCACAAATGGGTGATTACCGTACTGATGAAAATCAGCGGTGCCAACAAAATGGGAATTTTTTCTTCCGTGCGGATAGAGAGAATCACCTGATTCGTTCCCACGCGGCTGTTTACACGGCACAGCCGATACAGCAGAACAATCAGCATACCGCCCAAAGGCAGACACCAGAGAATCCATTCATGCTCTATTCGAAATGTTGTTGCGTATTCCACACTGACGTGGAACAAGGTGCCCAGCAGGCCGCTGATCCCGCCCACCAGGCCGGAGATCACCAGCCATTTTATAAATACGGCCGTATACCGCGCCGCCGCCGCGCACACGCGCCGCCCGTTTCTCCAGAGCTCCATGCTGTTTCGCCCTCTGTTCTTCCTGCTTTCGGGAGTTTCTCAGCGAACCTTTTCGCTTTTTATCCCCTTTTATCCCCATTGAAAGCAAGTGCTCTAATTATCGCAGTTCTTCTACCGTCTCAATGTCTTTTCCGGTAAGATACCGCCGCACCATGTCATAGCCATGGAGGGTGGCAAGGGTACGGATCCAATTCCGATCCTTTCCCATATAGATTCGGCGGACATACGTCCCCGTTTCTCCGGCCAGCGCTACATAAACCAGACCCACCGGGTTGTCTTTTTCATCCGAATCCGGGCCGGCTACGCCGGTGATGCCTACTGCCAGATCTGTTCCCAATACGCGACGGGCGCCCTCGGCCAGATAACGGGCGGTTTCTTCCGACACCGTGCCTTTTTCTTCCAGCACATCCTTGGGAACGCCCAAAACCTTCTCTTTTATCGCGGCGGAATATGCCACAACAGATCCCTGAAACACGGCAGAAGCCCCCGGCAGATCGGTAAACCGTTTGGCAAACAGGCCGCCGGTGCAGGATTCTGCTGCACCCAGCGTCACGCCATTTTTCTTCAGTAAATCCAGTACCACCGCTTCCAGCGACGGCACATCAAAGCCATAGACTGCATCGCCCAAGGTATCTGCCACCATGTGGAGCACTGGCTCCACCATTCGTTCTGCGTCCGCCTGGTTTCCAGCGCGGGCAGTTACCCGGAGCAAAACTTCCCCTTCCTTGGCATATGGAGCCAAAGTAGGGTTTTCCATGGTTTCCATTACGCCTTTCAGCTTGTTTTCCACTGCAGGCTCTCCCAAACCGAAAATCCGAATGGTCCGGGAAAAAATGGTGGCATCCGACAGAGCGCGCAGATAGGGGATCGCGCAATTGGTAAACATGGAGGCACATTCTCTGGGCGGGCCTGGCAGCATCACCACGTGGATTCCCTCTGCCACAAAGGCGCAGCCGGGCGCTGTTCCCCAGTCGTTTTGCAGCACAGTGCAGCCTTCGGGCAGCATGGCCTGCTGCATACTGTTGGCCGGCACTTCTCTTTTGTTATTGCGCATAAAATAATCTCGCAGCCGTTGGGCGGTAGGTTCATGCAACAGCAACGTCTTTCCAAACGCCTCAGCCAACGTCTGCTTGGTCAAATCGTCATACGTGGGCCCCAGACCGCCAGTGGTGATGATGATATTGGCCCGGGTCCGGGCCACCGCCACCGCCTCTTTCAGTCGCTGGGGATTGTCGCCTACTACAGTGTGATAATGGACGGTGATGCCCAACTGGGACAGCCCCTGGGAAATAAACTGGGCATCGGTGTTGGCAATGTCGCCCAACAGCAGCTCCGTTCCTACTGCCAAAAGCTCCGCAACGTAATTCATCGTATGACCCCTTTCGTTTTAAACCCGAGGCATTTGCCTCGGGTTTTTCTTGCCTGTTATTTTAAACGATTCCCCCTGCTCTGTCAACTATCCAGTGCAATCCGTTCCGTTTTTCCCAACGCCGCCTGTACCAGCGTTTCCACGTCCAGTTTGGCTTCTGCCCGCTCCACATCCGGTAAGCGGGGACGGGTGCGAGGATGACGGGGCGTAAACACGGTGCAGCAATCCTCGTAAGGCAGAATGGAAGTCTCAAACGTACCGATTTTACGCGCCACCCGAATGATTTCTTCCTTGTCCATTCCAATCACCGGCCGGAGCACCGGCAGATCGCATACCGCTTCCGTCACGCGCAGCGCCTCCATGGTCTGACTGGCCACCTGCCCCAGGGACTCCCCGGTCACAACGGCTTTGGAGCCGGTCTGTTCGGCGATTGCAGCAGCAATCCGCATCATAAACCGGCGCATAATCAAAGTGAAATATTCCTCTGGGCACTGTTTCCGGATTTCTTCCTGTATCTCCGTAAACGGCACCACATGAACGGTCATCCGGCCGCAATAACGGGTTAAAATCCGGGCCAGCTCCAGCACCTTTTCCTTTGCTTCTGGCGACGTGTATGGATAGCTGAAAAAGTGAACCGGGATCAGTTCAATGCCCCGCTTGGCAATCATATAAGAAGAAACCGGGCTGTCGATGCCGCCGGAAAGCAGCGTCACTGCGCGTCCGCTGATGCCCAGGGGCAATCCGCCGGCACCCGGCTCCGGATCGGCATGGACATAGGCAGCCGCTTCCCGCACCTCTACGTGAACCGTAATCTCCGGATGATGTACATCCACCGCCAAATGCGGGAACGCATCGTGGAGCGCACCGCCCACTTCCTGGGACAATTGAATGGAGTTTAAGGGAAAGGTCTTATCCGCCCGTTTGGACTCCACCTTAAAGCTTCTGGCCGCCAGAAGCGTGTTCTCCAGATAAATCCGGGCGGCCTCCGTAATGGCATCCACATCTTTTGCACAGGCTTTGGCTCGGTTTACTCCCACCACGCCGAAAACGGTTTTCATGGCATCATATGCGCCGTCCATATCACAGGACGCCTCCTGCGGCTCCACATACACTGTGGATTGTTTGGCATACACCGAAAACGTGCCAAAGGTCGAAACCCGGCGGCGCACATCCCGCAACAGCCGATCCTCAAAATTTCGCCGATTAAGCCCTTTGAGCACCAATTCTCCTAACTTTAATAAAATAACTTCCTCCAAGTTCAGACACGCCTTTCTCACAGGGCAGCGCCCTGGTATTTCTGGTTTTTCGCCGGAGAGGGACTCTGACGTATATGGTTACAATCTGTTATCGCTCCAGTGGGGAACTGCGGTACTGAATCGCCTCAGCCAGATGGTTGACTGCAATCTGCTCCGCTCCGTCCAAGTCTGCGATAGTGCGGGCCACCCGCAAAATCCGGTCATAGGACCGGGCGCTTAAGGAAAGCTTCTGGAACGCCTGGCGCATCAATGCTTCGCCTGCTGCATCCAGTGCGCAGTCCTCCGGCAGCAGTGCCGGAGGAAGATGGGCGTTGCAGTGCAGCTCCGGCCGCCGGGCACGCTGGCGGGCCCGGGCCTGCGCTACCCGCGCGCGGATGGCTTGAGAAGGCTCACCCGCTGTTTTTCCGGATAAATCTTCAAACTCCAACGCCGGTACGTCGACAAATAAATCAATCCGGTCCAGCAGAGGGCCAGACAGCTTGCTCAAATAGCGCTGTATCGCCTGTGGGGAACAGGTGCAGCGGCCGGACGGATGTCCATGCCAGCCGCATTTGCATGGGTTCATGGCACACACCAGCATAAATCGGCTGGGGTACGTTACCGTCCCCGCCACCCGGGAAATGGTAACGCTGCCATCTTCCAGCGGCTGGCGCAGGCTTTCCAGCGCATCCCGACGAAATTCCGGAAACTCATCCAAAAACAATACGCCGTTGTGGGCCATGGAGATTTCTCCCGGCTGCAAAGCACTTCCCCCGCCGGAAAGACTGACGGCGGAAATGGTGTGGTGGGGACTGCGGAAAGGACGCCGCGTCAGCATTGGCTGGCCTTTCGGCAAAGTGCCTTTAATAGAGTGAATCTCTGTGGCAGCCAGCGCCTCTTCCTTCGTCATAGCCGGCAAAATAGAGGGCAGCCGCTTGGCCAGCATGCTTTTCCCCGCGCCCGGTGGGCCGGTCATCAACACATTATGACCTCCTGCCGCGGCAATCTCCAGCGCCCGTTTGGCATTTTCCTGCCCTTTCACATCGGCAAAATCCAGATCACCCAGGGTCTCTGCTGTGGGAATCCATTTGGCGGCCGGGGCAATCTGTTTTCGGCCGGCCAGATGATCCAAAAGCTGCCCTACCGTTTCCACCGGATAGACCGTCAGCCCGTCTGCCAAAGCAGCTTCCGCCCCATTCTCTGACGGGACAAACAGCCCCTTCATCCCCGCCCGACGGGCGGCCATGGCCATGGGAAGCACCCCTTTCACCGGGCGCAGAGCGCCGGAGAGGGAAAGTTCTCCAAGAAAGCCATATTCTGCTGCAAAGGAGATGTCCCCTATCTGACCGGAGGCAGACAAAATTCCCAATAAAACAGGAAGGTCATACAGTGTTCCTTCTTTTTTTTGCCCCGCCGGAGCAAGGTTGACCAGAATGCGGCTGACAGGATACTCAAATCCTGCGCTTTTTATGGCAGCCCGCACGCGTTCTCGCGCCTCCCGCACGGCGGCGTCGGGCAAACCCACCAGTTCAAA
>JAFOJR010000174.1 GCA_017420125.1 Oscillospiraceae bacterium
AAACCGGTCATATACATGGCCGTTCTTATTGCGCAGGACAAGACCCACATCCAAAAGGGCCTGGGTGTCAAATCCCTGTGCCCGCATGGCGGTGAGCAGTCCGTCCCAGCGGTTTGGCGCGGCGCCAAGGCCAAATCGGGTGACAGCGCCCCGGGAAATGCCCCGGCGGCGGATGTATTCCATGGCGGCCTGTCCCTCCGGCGCCAGCAGGGTCTGATGGAAAAACCGGGCGGCAGCCTGATTCAGTTCCAGCAGGCGGGCTCGCTTTTGGGAAAATTCCGCCTGGTCATCCGGTATTTCCATACCAACCTGATCGGCCAGGAAACGGACGGCGTCCGGAAAGGAAAGCTGCTCGGCTTCCATGATAAAGTTGATCACCCCGCCGCCTTTTCCACATCCAAAACAATGATAAATCTGTTTGTCAACAGAAACGGAAAAGGAGGGGGTTTTTTCATTGTGAAACGGACAGAGGGCCCACAGATTATTTCCTTTTTTCGTCAAAGGTACGTAGCGGGAAACCACCTCCGAAATTTCACAGCGTGCGGCCAATTCGTTTAAAAAATGGTCGGAAAAGGCCATGATTTTCCTCCTTTTGGTGCAAAAAGTCAGGCCGGCAGGAAAGGAAAAGATACGCATATCTTTGCCAGTCCCTGGCAATTTCATACATGCGGCAGAGGCAGGCGAAAAGCAGCGAAAATTTTTGGCGGTCAGAGACTGCTGCGGTTACTTCACCTGCCAGGCAAGGGGAATGAAGGCATCGCTGTACATCCGAATGGCGTACTGGTCTGTCATTCCGGCAATATAGTCGCAAATTACCCTTGCACGGTCATCCTTTCGCTGCAGATAATCCGCCGGGATCAGATGGAAATTTCGGTTATAATATTCAAACAGCCACAGGAGAATGTCCTTTGCCTTGGATTCTTCTCCCTTTGCCACAGGATTGCGGTAGACAGAGGCGAACATGAACTGACGCAGCGCCTCCATGGCGTCTCCGATTTCCGGTGACTGGACAATGGCATTTTTGCCCCGGCTTTGAAAGATAACGTCCTTGGTCAGTGTATCAATCCGTGCCCGGTGGGAATTGCCCAGCAGGGCGGAAAGGGGAGCGGGAATATCTTCCTCACGGATGATTCCCGCGCGGATTGCGTCATCGATATCGTGGTTGATGTAAGCGATTCGGTCGGCCAGGCGGATGATCTGTCCTTCCAGCGTGCAGGGCATCTGACTGCCGGTATGGCATAAAATGCCGTCCCGCACTTCATACGTTAAATTCAAACCGCGGCCGTTTTTTTCCAGACAATCCACCACCCGGAGAGACTGTTCGTTATGGCGGAAACAGCCGGGCAAAATCTGACTTAATGCCACTTCGCCGGCATGCCCGAAAGGCGTGTGTCCCAGATCGTGGCCCAATGCGATGGCTTCGGTCAGATCTTCGTTTAAAGAAAGTCCCCGTGCAATGGTGCGGGCAATACGGGATACTTCCAACGTGTGGGTCATACGGGTGCGGTAATGGTCTCCCTCCGGCTGCAGGAACACCTGGGTTTTATGCTTCAGGCGGCGAAAAGCCTTGGAATGCACGATGCGGTCAATGTCCCGCTGGAAACAGGTGCGGACCGTACATTCTTCCTCTTTTTTCAGCCGGCCGCGGGAAGCCGTGCTGGCGCAGGCAGCGTCACATAAAAGAAGCGCTTCCTTCGTTTCGATCTGTTCCCGGATTGTCATTCTACCACCCCATCCAGAAAAACAAAAAATACCTCTTTATATATCATATACGCGATAAAAAAGAAAAACCCTTTTTTCCTTTTTATAAAAAGATTTTAAAATTGGGAAACGGTTATTTCCCGACACAAAACCGTTCGAAGATCCGGGAGACCAGCGCTTCCTGCAGCGTGGCGCCGGTGATTTCACCCAGATGGGAGAGCGCATCCTCCACACCGGTGAGAATGGCGTCCGGGGTCATGCCGGTTTGCAGATCCCGCTGCGCCGTTTCCAACGCTTCCAGAGCGCGGGCGGCGGCGCCTGCCTGACGGGCGTTGGTAAGAATTTCACCTGCGGGAATGGTGCTGTCCTTGGGGAAAAGCTGGTGAATCTGGTGAATTAAAGTGTCCAATCCTTCCAGCTGCTGGGTGCTGATGGTGCAGATATGCGCAAAACCGGCCGGCAGATCACGTTCTTCCCACAGGGCAGGCAGGTCGGATTTATTGCGGATCAGGATGACATTTTTATGATTTTGAATGGCGTCCAGAACCCGGTTGTCCTCTGGGAGGATGGGCTCCGATGCGTCAAAGACAGCCAGAATCAGTTCCGCCTCCGCAAGCGCGTGGCGGGTCCGTTCGGTGCCCATTTGTTCGATGGGATCCGCTGTCTCGCGCAGACCGGCCGTGTCGATCAGCCGCAGCAGAAGACCGTCCAGAGAGACGCGTTCTTCCACCGTGTCCCGGGTGGTGCCCGGGACAGAAGAGACAATGGCCCGCTCATATCCCAGCAGGGCATTGAGCAAAGAAGATTTCCCCACGTTGGGACGGCCGACAATGGCCGTGGGGATGCCCTGGGTGAACAGGCGTCCCTGCTGAAAACTGCGCGACAGAGCACCCAGGCTGTCAATGGCATTTTGCAGCGTATCTTCTATCTGGGATTCGTCTATTTCCTCAATATCTTCTTCCGGATAATCCAGCAGCGCGTGAAATTGAGCAGTCAGATTGAGCAGATTGTCATAAATTCCACCGATTTTCAGACGAACGGCGCCGGCCAGCTGGGCAGATGCGTTGCGGGAGGCCGCTTCCGTTTGGGCGTCGATCAGGTCGATGACAGCTTCTGCCTGTGTTAAGTCCATCTGACCGTTTAGAAAGGCTCGTTTTGTAAATTCCCCCGGACGGGCCTGCCGCGCTCCCATGGCAAAAAGGGCCTCCAGCCCGCGCGCAAGTAAGAGCGGAGAGCCATGGCACTGCAATTCGGCCGTGTCTTCCCCGGTGTAACTGTGGGGGGAGCGGGAAATGGTGGCCAGACAGTGATCCAGCACACAGCCGGTTTCGTCATAAAAGGTTCCGTAAATCAGTTTGCGGTTCGGGGCGTCTGAAAGCGAGCCGCCGGCAAAAGGATGAAACAAAGCGGATACGATGGAAATGGCATGTTCCCCGCTGAGACGCAGGATGCCGATGGCACTGGGCGCAAGGGGGGTGGCAATGGCGGCGATGGTGTCCATAAAAAACCTCCTTCAATAGGCCGGTGCAAAAAATGCCGAAGCCGTGGGATAAAACAAGTTATATCTGGGAGAGAAACGGGTTTAACAGAGATTGATAGTTTGTTTTTTCGTCCACCTGCCCCACAACAGACAAAGAGCATTGTGAAAAGTCAAAAATCTGGCGGGCAAGCGTCTTGATTTCGCTGCAGGTCACAGCGTCATACCCGGCCAGCAGTTCGGACTCGGACAAAACCCGGCCATGGAGCAAAGTGGAACGTGCCAGATGACTCATGCGGGAAGTGACGGATTCCATTCCCAGAAACAGATTGGACTTGACTTGTTCTCTTGCCCGATTCAATTCCTCTTCCGAAACGCCGTCCTGCACAAGCTGACAAATCAAGGTACAGATGGCGGAAATGGCCTGGGCTTCCATTTCCGAAGACAGCGCGGCATACAGACAGAGAAGGCCGGTGTCCATATGTGTTATGCTGAAGGTATATGTATTATAACAAAGCCCCCGCTGTTCCCGAATTTCCTGAAACATCCGGGAAGACATGCTGCCGCCTAAAATCGTACTGAGCAGCTGAAGCGCAAAGCGCTTTGGATGATTGTAAGGGAGGGCCGGGAACGCCAGACAAAGATGATTTTGCTCCACATCCTTTTTGCAGACGGTGACGGCAGGCCGATACACTGCTGCCGCATGCGCCAGCCTGCCTGTTCCCTCAGCGCGGGAGCAATAAGCGGCCAGCGCGTCCACGTCCGCCGGACGGAAGCTGCCGGCCAGGGCAACCACGGTTTCCCCCGGCAGATAATGTGTGTTCCGATACTGGCGGAGATCTGCCCCGGTGATGCGGGAAAGCGAAGAAGGAACCCCCAGAATGGGACGTCCCAACGCCTGGTCGGGATATACGGCGGCAAGGAGTCTTTCAACACAAAGGTCGTCCGGTGTGTCCTCATACATGCTGATTTCTTCCAAAATGATCTTTTGCTCTGTCAGCACGTCGGCAGAGGAAAATTTGGCGTTATAAAACAAATCGAACAGCAGGTCCAGCGCGATGGGCAGGTGAGAATCCAGCACCCGCGCATAATAACATGTGTTTTCCCGTGTGGTGTAAGCATTAAAGTGGCCGCCGACGGCGTCCATTTCTATGGCCTGCTGGGCTGTGGTGCGGTTTGCGGTGCCTTTGAACACCATGTGCTCAATAAAATGAGAAATGCCCTGCTGGCTCTGCGGCTCGTGACGGGAACCGGCCCCGACCCAAATTCCCACCGCGGCAGAATGAACGTGGGGGATGGGTTCCGTCAGCAAACGGATGCCGTTGGGAAGAAGGATGGTCTGACACATAAAAACTCCCTTTTATATCTTTGTGTATTTGCGGCAGAAAAGACCACAAAAAGGGGCAGACTGCCCCTTTTTGTAATCATTTTCTTTCAGACGATACAATATTTACGTTTATGAATTTCGTTTTTGTTCCCGCATTTCCTTTGCGGCGATTTCCCGCAGCGCGTCTTTATGAGACAGATTCACGCGGCCTTTTTCATCGATATCTGTGACCTTGACCCAAATCATATCGCCCACGTTGACCACGTCTTCCACTTTTTCCACACGGCGTTCTGCCAGCTTGGAAATGTGAACCAGACCGTCTTTTCCGGGGGCAAGCTCCACGAATGCGCCAAAGGTCATCAGGCGCACAACGCGGCCGTAATACAGCGAGCCCACTTCCGGAACGAAGACGATGGCGTCGATGGCTTGTTTCGCTGCGTCACAGGAAGCGGCGTCCACTGCGGCGATATAGATGGTACCGTCATCTTCAATATCCACCTTTGCGCCGGTGTCCGCTACGATTTTCTGGATCACTTTTCCGCCGGAGCCGATCACTTCCCGGATCTTGTCCACATCGATCTTCATTTGAATCATTTTCGGCGCATATTTGGACACTTCCGCACGAGGCTTGGAAATAGTGGGAAGCATCACCTGGTCCAAAATTTCAATTCTGGCTTCCCGGGTCAGCGCCAGCGCACTTTTGATAATTTCGGCGGTAAGCCCGTCGTTTTTCAGGTCCATCTGGATGGCGGTGATTCCCTGCTTGGTTCCTGCCACTTTGAAGTCCATTTCGCCATGGAAGTCTTCCACGCCCTGGATATCAATAAAGGTTGTAAACTCGTCTCCGTCCTGGATTAAGCCGCAGGAGATGCCGGCCACAGGCGCCTTGATGGGAACGCCTGCGTCCATCAGGGCCAAAGTGGAACCGCAAATGCTGCCCTGCGAGGTGGAACCGTTGGAGGACAACACCTCTGAAACCAGACGAATCGCATAGGGGAACTCTTCCATCGAGGGGATGACAGGTTCCAGTGCGCGTTCGGCCAAAGCGCCGTGTCCGATTTCCCGGCGGTTGGTGGAGCGGGAGCCTCTTGCTTCGCCCACGGAAAAAGCGGGGAAATTGTAGTGGTGCATATACCGCTTGGTATCTTCATCATAAATGGTGTCCAGTTTTTGGGCGCTGGCAACGGTGGACAAAGTGGCGACGGTGAGCACCTGTGTCTGGCCTCTGGTGAACAGGCCCGACCCATGCACACGGGGCAGAACGCCTACCTCAGCGGCCAGAGGACGGATTTCGTCCATGGCGCGGCCGTCTACCCGCTTGCCTTCCAGCAGCCAATGCTTCACGATATATTTCTGAAGCTTGTACATGCATTCATCCATGTACTTGTCCATTTCCGGATACTGTTCAATGAAGTGCTCTGTCAGGTCGTCTTTAAACGCGTTCAGACGCTCTTCGCGAATGTTTTTGTCGTCTGTATCCATGCAGTAGCGGGCTTTTTCCAGACCATAGTCCATGATATCCTGATACAGCGCTTCATCAAAGTCCGCATGGGGATAATCAAATTTTTCCTTGCCGATTTCAGCCACCATCTGCTGGATGACCGCCACCTGTTTTTTGATTTCCTCGTGGGCAAGGCAGATTCCTTCAAACATGATTTCGTCAGGAATCTGGTCTGCGCCGGCTTCAATCATAACCACTTTATTGGCAGTGGCAGCTACCGTGACATTCATGCGGGAAACCGCGCGCTGCTCTGCGGTGGGGTTAAAGATGATCTTATCGTCCACATAACCCACGTTCAGGCAGCCGATGGGGCCGTTCCAGGGGATGTCCGAGATGGACAGGGCGGCAGAGGTCCCGATCATGGCGGCCACTTCCGGGGAATAGTCCGGATCCACGGCCAGAACCATGGCGGTGATGACCACATCGTTGCGGAAGTCGCCGGGGAAGAGGGGGCGGATGGGCCGGTCGATCAGACGGGAAGCGAGAATGGCGCGTTCCGAAGGACGCCCCTCCCGGCGCAGGAAGCTGCCGGGAATCCGGCCGACGGCATATAATTTTTCTTCAAAGTCTACAGAGAGGGGGAAGAAATCCACGCCGTCTCTGGGCTTGGTGGCAGCAGTGGCACAGACCAGGACAACAGTTTCTCCGTACCGAACCAGGCAGGATGCGTTGCAGAGTTCAGCCAGACGGCCCACCTCGATGGTCAACGGCTTTCCAGCCACGTCCATGGTGAATTCCCGCTGATTCACGAATTCTTTCCGTGTGATTTTCATACGATTCTCCTTTTGTTGTAATGTGTAATTGTAATGATGCTGCAGAACCGCAGAAACCTGTTAGCACTTGAAGCGAAGTCCGGGCACGTCAGGCGCCGCTTCAACTGCTAAAGGGCTTGGGCGATTCTGCCTTTTCAGTTTTTTTGGATGAGCAGGCGTGAAAGGGCGGGAGAAAGCAAAGCTCTCTCCCGCCGGAATATCATTACTTTCTGATCCCCAGCTTGGCGATGCAGGCACGATAACGTTCCACGTCTTTCTTTGCCAGATAGTCCAGCATTTTACGGCGCTTACCGACCATCTTCAGCAGGCCGCGACGAGAATGGTTGTCTTTCTTGTGGACCTTCAGATGCTCCGTGAGCTGATTGATTCTTTCGGTCAGAATGGCAATCTGAACTTCGGGGGAGCCGGTATCTGTGGCATGGGTACGGTTTGCGTCAATAATTGCGGTTTTTTGGTCTTTCAAAAGCATGTATTGTTCCACCTTTCATTTCTTTCCCCTGCTGCTGCGTGTTGGGCGGGTGTGTCCCTGTTCGTTGCAGGCAAAATCCCAAGACCCGGCATCAGGGTGCTTCTGTTTCTGTAAAGACACAGATTACATACTAGGGTAGTTTACCACATTTTTTCCCCTCTGTAAAGAACAATACTATAAAATTATTGGATTCTTTCCCTAGAAAATGTGCGGGGGAAAGGATCATAGCATCTCTTCCGTTTCAAACAGATCTGTGCCATCCAGGGGGAATACTTCCGCCACAGGTTCCGCGCTTTCCGCCGGAGCAGCTTCCGGGGCGGGCTCCGCTGCCAAAACGGGGGAAACGGAAGAAATTTCCGGCGCGTCCGGCACCCCGTCTGAAAAAGCGGAAATTGGCTCCGAGGGCTCCAACGGAGAAAGAGAGGCCGCAGAGGGGCGGACAACCGGCGAAGGGGCAGAGAAGGGCGGTTTGCTGCTTGTCGGCCTGCTGCCTGACATGGTTTTTCCGCAGGGGGAAGCGGCGGGCGGGGCTGTGCGGAGATGTCTGCGGCGAATGGAAGCAGACAGAATGACGGTCAGCGCAATGGACAGCAGGACCGCGCCCAGAAAAATCAGAACAATGGGCCAGACGGACAGGAAAATGGAAGTCATAATACGCTCCTTTCAAATGAAAGCATCCAGACAGGACGAATTCTGCTTCCAGTATATGCAAAGAGAGTGAAAAAAATCAGAAAAATCTTTCCTTGCGGCCGAAACATCCGGACAAAACAAGGGCTTTCGCAGCCGCGAAAGCCCTTGCAAAAAGAGGACAATTTCTTTGAACCGGAAAAGCTCAGACAGGGAAGGAAGAATCCGGGCCCTCAAGTTCCGATGGTTCGTCATTCTCCCGGACATCGTCGGAGTCGAGATTCACCAGAGGAGGGACAGCGTCCGGTTCGTCATTCTCCCGGATATCGTCGGAGTCGAGATTCGCCAGAGGGGGGACAGCGTCCGGTTCGTCGTTCTCCCGGATATCGTCAGAGTCGAGATTCGCCAGAGGGGGGACAGCGTCCCCTTCGTCTTCCCCAACAAGGGCGGAGGAAACAGGTTCATTGGCAGAGGCGGAAGGAGCGGGGGCGGTATCCGCCAATTCCGGGTCCCGGCCTTCCAGAATGGCCATCATTTCCTGCCCGGTGATGGTTTCTTTTTTCAGCAGGTAGGAGGCCACCCGATCCAGCATTTCCCGGTTTTCCTGCAGGATGGCAATGGCATCCTGATGACATTGCGCAATGATGCGCATCACAGCCTGGTCCACAGCGGCGAACGTCTCCTGGGCGCAATTCAGTGTGGCGGTGCCTTCCAGGAACTGGCTTTGGACGGTGCCCAGAGCCACCATGCCGAATTCGTCACTCATGCCGTACTGGGTGATCAGCTTGCGGGCAATATCTGTCGCCCGCTCGATATCATTGGCGGCGCCTGTGGTTTGTGTTTGAAACACCACCTGCTCTGCCGCCCGGCCGGCCAGAAGCGTCCGAATTTCTGTCAGCAGATCGTCTTTGGACATAAGGAATTTTTCCTCTTCCGGAAGCTGCATGGTATAGCCCAGCGCACCCTGCGTGTGAGGAACGATGGTGATTTTCTGCACCGGCTGCGCATGTTTTTGCTTTGCGGCCACCATTGCATGACCCACCTCATGGAAGGCGATGATTTTCTTTTCCTTTTCGGTTAAAACGGTTCCCTTCTTTTCCGTGCCGGCAATGACAACTTCGAAGGAAACCAGCAGGTCTTCCTGATTGACCGCATACCGGCCCATACGCACGGCGCGCAGCGCGGCTTCATTGACCAGATTGGCAAGATCCGCGCCCACCGCACCGGCTGTTGCCTGGGCGATCCGGTTTAAGTCCACGTCCTCCGCCAGACGGATGCTGCGTGTATGCACCTGGAGCGTGGCCAGACGGCCGGCCAGATTGGGGCGGTCAACGGTAATGCGCCGGTCAAACCGGCCCGGGCGCAGAAGCGCTTTATCCAGAACTTCCGGGCGGTTGGTTGCCGCCAGAACGATGACGCCTTTGGTGGGGTCAAACCCGTCCAGTTCAGCCAGAAGCTGATTTAAGGTTTGTTCCCGCTCATCATTTCCGCCAAAGCGGGAAGCGTCACGGCTTTTGCCGATGGTATCGATTTCGTCGATGAAGATGATACAGGGCGCCATTTTTGCCGCCTGCTGGAACAAGTCCCGCACCCGGGATGCCCCAACGCCCACAAACATCTCCACAAAATCAGACCCGGAGATGGAAAAGAAAGGAACATTCGCTTCTCCCGCTACGGCTCTGGCCAAAAGGGTTTTGCCGGTGCCGGGGGAACCCACCAGAAGGGCGCCCTTTGGGAGCTTTGCCCCGATGGCGGTGTACTTTTGCGGGTTATGGAGAAAATCGATGATTTCCTCCAAGGATTCTTTGGCTTCGTCCTGGCCTGCCACATCTGCAAAAGTAACGCCGGTTTTCTTCTCTACATAAACTTTGGCGTTTGCCTTGCCCACGCCGCCCAGGCCGCCGCCCATTCTGCTGCCCATATTGCGGAACAGCAGAGACAGCAGACCGAACATGAGGACCATGGGAAGAATCCAGGTGAGCAGAAAACTCACAATGGGGGAAATGGTCTGTGGAATTTCCTGGGTGTAAGCCACATCGTGCTCCCGCAATACGTTTACCAGATCAGGATAATCCACCAGACCGGTGTACAGCGTACGGGAAGAGCGAAGCGCGCTCTGCGGAGAACTCGTGTCCACTTTTTCCTTGATGATGTAGGAATCCTCACCCCTGGTTACGGAAGCCACTTTGTCATTTTCCACCAGAGTCAGAAATTCAGTAAATGAGATTTCCTCTGTGTTGGCTGTGCGCAGCAGAGAAAAAATGTAGTTCAGAGACAACGTAAGCACCAAAGCCCAGATGACGATGGTGACAATACGGGGGAAATTCTTCTTTTCATTGTTTTTGTTGCCTCTGTTCGGTTTTAAATCCATTGAAACGCCTCCCTTGATCCGGAATGCTATCATAAACAAGGTGCGCGACTGTTCTATGATAGGGATTGCCCGGCACGAAATCTTCCGTCGATTTCATGCATTTTTCTTTTCTGGTTGTATAGTATAGCATAGTTTGTGATTTAGTACAACAAAGCGGAAAACCTCTTCTGTGAACTTTCTGTAAAAAGAAAATTTGGAGGAGAAAAGAGAAGAAGATGGGGAAAAATCGCAAAATAAGGATACCGAACCCGGCATACTTATGGTATAATAGCTCATGATCGGAAAAGAACAGGATGATTTACGCCTCAATTTGGCATTTTTGGCATTTGTGGTATAATAAATGGAAGCTGGCAGGAGGACAGAACGTGGAGAGAAAACAAATAGATCCGGAAGAGCGGGAGGGCCAGATAGAGGGCCGCAACGCCGTAATGGAGGCCATCCGCGCCGGCTGGACGTTGGATAAAGTATACATTGCAAAGGGTGACACGGATAAGGGCCTGGCGCGATTGGCCGCCGCCGCGCGGGCAGCAGGCGCCGTGGTGGTGGAGACGGACCGGCGAAAGCTGGATACTCTCAGCCTGACCAAGTCCCACCAGGGTATTATTGCAATGGCCGCCGCCGCTCCATATTATAGGGTGAAAGATTTGCTGAAGCGGGCGGAAGAGAAGGGGGAGCCCCCGCTGCTTGTGGCGTGCGACGGGATCGAAGACCCCCAAAATCTGGGTGCCATCATCCGAACGGCTGAAGCGGCGGGCGCCCATGGCGTGATTATCCCAAAACGCCGCAGTGTGGGACTGACAGCCACTGTGGGAAAAGCTTCTGCCGGTGCAATGATGCACCTGCCGGTGGCGCGGGTGTCCAATCTAACAGCGGCCCTGCGGGAATTGAAAAAAGAAGGTCTCTGGGTATACGGGACCGCGGCGGACAGCCCCCTGTCGCTGTATCAGGTGGATTGGAACGGCCCGGCGGTCCTGGTCATCGGCTCGGAAGGAAAAGGGATGAGTCGTCTGGTGGGAGAAACCTGTGATCAGACAGTGCACATTCCCATGAAAGGCGCAGTGTCTTCTCTTAACGCATCTGCCGCAGCCGCGGTTTTATTGTATGAAGTTGTGCGGCAGCGGGGAAAATCGAACATGCAAGCAGAGTGATTTTTCTGACAGCACTGCGTCGAAGGAAAAGCAAAGACAAGCATCATGGAGATAGAGGATAAGAAATATGGAACATGAATTTGATCGTCCAGCTGAAGTTGAAGAGCTGGAACAGAAGAAAACAGATTCTGTGGAAGAGGAGAAAACAACCGCCAGCGAGAAAAAGGCAGAATCACAGCGCGCGGCGGAAATCGGATATGGCTGGGGGCCGGATTTGCTGCCCTTGCCGCCTGCGCCGCTTCCAAAGGACATTCAGGCAGACAAAGAGCGGGAGGCGTTGAAACAGGAATTTTCCGGCCGCCGTTCGTCCAAAAGACCGAAACAGAAAACCCAGCAGGGCGGACAGGAGAGGGCGGCAGACGATTCCGGGGCGCAGCGCCTGCAGCCTGCGCCTTTGCCCGGCGAGCTGAAATCTCCGCTGGATCCTGCGGAAGAAGCCCGGATGAATGAGCTGATTTATGCACTGTTCGCCCAAAAGGATTCGTCTGCCCCTGCGGAATCTGCCCCTGCGGAAAAGGAAGACGCTCAACCGAAGCAGGAAGAGGCGCCCGCGGCGACAAAAGCCGAACCGCCAGAGGAAACGGCGCGCGAGGAAGCAGATGCGGCGCCAAAAGCGGAAAAATCCCGGAAAAAGAAACGGGCGGAGGAAAACCAGCCGGAAAAGAAGAAAAAGCAGCGCCCGAAAGTCCAGTGGGCAGAAGAGGAAGAAGATGACCACCTGTTGCGCCGGCTGCGGCAGCAATGGAACGAAGTGGAGGCATCCAGCGGCTCAGAGGGACAATCCGGAAAGCAAAAAGTTCAGGTCATCTGGGACCATCTGATGGATCAGGCAGATGAATATGCACAGACGATGTATGAAGAAGAACAGCAGGAGTCTGCGGAAAAGCAGCCCCACTGGGCGGATCAGTACCGAAACGTGCAGATCTTTGATCAGGAAGCATCCCCCGGGCAGAAGGAGCAGAAAGCAGAACAATATGAAGATCCGTGGGGCGAGGAAGAGGAGGATTGGGATGACGATGACCGTCCTCTGCCCCAAAAGAAGCATAAAAGACGGCGTTGGTTCCGCCTGCATGAAGAACCAAACGAAGAGGAACCGGATTTTGAATATACGCCGGGTG
This sequence comes from Oscillospiraceae bacterium, assembly GCA_017420125.1. Classification (GTDB taxonomy): domain Bacteria; phylum Bacillota; class Clostridia; order Oscillospirales; family Oscillospiraceae; genus RGIG529. Next base: position 12,513 of record JAFOJR010000174.1, read on the forward strand.
AAGTGGCCAACTTCTATCGCAAGCGTTTGGGGAAACTGCGCATGCGGGCAGTCGTCACAGGCATTTTTGCCTTCCTGCTGTGCTATACCGCATTGGCGCAGCAGTATGGATGGCCGTTTCCCTTTGCAGGGCAAGGCGGGCTGACCTATTTCATCGGCGCATCTTTGCTGTTCCTTTGTTTGGCCGCCCTGTTTGGCTTTGAAGTGATTCGGGACGGAATCAAAGGACTGTTTACGGCAAAAGCAGATATTGAACTTCTGGTTGCAGTTTCGGTGATTGCCAGCGCGCTGGACGCCTTTACCATGCTGGCGTTCAAATTCCGCACGGCGACCATGCCGTTTTGCGCAGTGTCGGGCGTTTCCCTGTTTTTTGCAATGTGGAGCCGGTATTCGAAAATCAAAAGCAAGCGAATGGCCTATCGTGTGGCGTCTTTATCCAGCCCCAGTCTGGTCACGAGAAATACGGAAAAATGGGAAAACGGGAAATGCTTTACGAAGCATCTGGGCTCTGTCCGCGGTTTCGTAACGCAGGTGGAATCGGCCGATGGCATCGAGCGGCTGTATCGGCCGCTGGCGCCGCTGCTGTTTCTGGCTGCCCTGCTCTTCGGACTGCTTGTGGCAGTTGGGAAATCGGAGCCGAAACTGTTTATCTGGAGCGTTTCCGCCATGGCGGCGGCTTCCGCTTCCTTTTCCGCCTGTTTTGGCTATTCCATGCCATATGCAAGACTGACCCGCCGCCTGATGGGCCGAGGTGCGGCACTGGCCGGCTGGCCGGGCGTTTCTTCCATCGGCGGACAAAACGGAATTGCGTTAAGCGACCGGGACCTGTTTCCCACCGGGATGGTGGAAGTGACGGAGATGAATGTGGTGGGCTCTCACACAGAAGACACCGTCATCACCTGCACAGCCAGCGTGCTGATGGAATCCGGCTGCGGGCTGGACAAAACATTTCATGAACTGCTTCGCCGGCGCGGGATGATTTTCCGGCGGCCGGAGGGGCTGAGCCAGTATGAAGCCGGCGGATTTTCCGGCGCTGTGCAGGGAAGATCGGTTTTGGTGGGAAGCAAGGCATTGATGCAGGAGTTCGGCATTCCCATCAATCAGCAGGAACTGCCCCAATACGCGGTGTTTTGCGCCATTGACGGTCATTTGGCAGGGATTTTCACTCTGAAATATCGCATCAGCAGAGGGGTGAAACGCGGGCTGAGTCAGCTTCTGCGAAACCGGCTGTCTCCCGTGATTGCCACCAGAGACTTTTATGTGACGCCGCAGATGCTCAGCCGTCGGGCAAAAGTGAAAGCAGCAGATTTTTCCTATCCGGGCATGGAAGAGCGGATGGCTCTTTCGGATCCCAAACAGGATTATGAACTGCCCATTGTGGCGGTTCTGGTCCGGGAAGGACTGACCCCCTTCGCAGAAGCGATCGTGGGCGGGCGCCGCCTGCGGCGGGCTGTGCGCGCCGGAGCGGTGATTGCAGCCATCAACTCTGTTTTGGGCCTGCTGTTCGCGTTCTATCTCACATATGTTCACGCGTTTGCCTCCATCACGGTACTGAATTTGCTGATTTTTATGGCGATGTGGCTGGTGCCGGCTGTGCTGGTGGCAAGAGGGGCAAACCGCTATTGATCAAATGAAGCAGGAGTGAAATAAATGATATATTTGGATCATGCCGCCACCACAAAGGTATGTGAAGCGGCTGTCCAAGCCGTGACAGAGCGGATGACGGTGCAGTTTGGCAATCCCTCTTCCCGGCATCCCATGGGCCAGGAAGCTGCCGCCGGCCTGAAAAAAGACAGAGCGGCGGTGGCCCGTGCGCTGGGATGTTTGCCGGAAGAACTGTTTTTTACCTCCGGCGGCACAGAGGGAAACAACTGGGCCATTGCAGCAGCATTACATCAAAACCGGCATGTGGGAAAGCATGTCATTACCACGGCGGTGGAGCACTCTGCCGTATTGGAACCGTTGAAAGCGCTGGAACAGCAGGGATATGAAGTGACGTATCTGCAGCCTGACGAAACAGGGAATATTCCTGTTTCCGCGGTGGAAGCGGCGCTGCGGAAAGATACGGCGCTGATTTCCATGATGCTGGTGAACAATGAAACCGGGGTTGTGTTTCCGGTGGGAGAAGTGTCCCGGATGGCAAAGCGGCGTCAATCCCGTGCCCTGCTGCACACAGACGCCGTGCAGGGGTTTTTAAAAATCCCCTTCACGCCAAAGGCATTGGGGGCTGATTTATTGACCATCAGCGGCCACAAAGTGCACGCACCCCGCGGAATCGGGGCGCTCTATGTCCGCCGCGGTTTGCGGATCAAGCCGCTTTTGCTGGGCGGCGGGCAGGAAAACGGCCTGCGTTCGGGGACAGAACCCACGCCGCAGATTGCGGGGTTTGCCGCGGCCTGTGCCGAAGGAAAAGAACATTTGCAGGCTCACATTGCCCATATGCAGCAGCTGAAGCAGTATACCGCGGAGAAGCTCTGCGCCGCGCTGCCCCAGATGAAAATTGTGGGAGCGGGGGAGGCACCTCATATTTTATGTGTTTCGCTTCCGGGTTATAAAAGCGAAGTTTTGGTACGGGTGCTGGGCGATTTGGGCGTTTGTGTCTCCGCCGGGTCTGCCTGCCACAGGGGAAAGGCCAGCCATGTGCTGGCGCATATGAAGCTGACGCCCAAAGAACGGGAAGGCGCATTCCGGATCAGCTTTTCCCATGAAAGCACGAAAGAAGAAGCAGACGGCCTCTGTACAGCGTTAAAGCAGGCGGCCGAAAGCATTTTTCCCACCCTGTAGGGACCGGCAGAGAGCCGAAAACCCGGCGGGGAAAAATCCGTCAGTTTGGAAAGATTCATTTTGAAATTTGTTTGAAAAGGATGCTTTACCTCAAGTATTGAGAAAGGAGCGGTTCTATGAAAAAGCGATGGTTTACTTTTGTCCTGATTGCTGCGGTCTTTTGCACCGGGCTGTTTCCCTTTGCGGCGAAGGCCGCAAACATTGCCTATGCCACAACCTATACGATTTTAGTGGACGGCAAGCCGGTGGCATTTGACGCGTATGCGCTGAAGGACGCCAACGGAAACGATACAAACTACTTAAAACTGCGAGATGTGGCCTATATTCTCAACGGAACTGCTGCCCAGTTCAACGTGGATTGGAAAGGTTTTATCGATATCTCCACCAAAACGGCATATACGACGAAAAACGGATCTGAGATGAGCACGCCCTTTTCCGGCAACCAGTCCTATCAGTTCAGCAGCAGCGCCGTGAAGGTCAACGGGGCTTCCGTTGGCATGGATGCCATTTTGCTCAAGGATGCGCAGAGCAACGGATACACGTACTTTAAGCTGCGGGATTTGGGCGCTGCCCTGGGATTCGGTGTGGACTGGGACCAAAGTGCCATGTCCATTGTGATTACGACGAAAATGCCGCTGGTAACAGATGCGTACAGCGCGCTGGCGGAATGGAAATACGGCAGCGGGACACCCAACAGGACTGTTTATCACCTGCCGCGGGTCAATCTGAACACCTCCGCTGTTTCGACAATGAATACCCAGATTTTGCAGACCCATAAAAAAGAAATCCAGTCCTGCCTGTCCGACATCCAGACATATGGCGAGCCGGGATACGGCTATTACGGATATGCCTGGTTCACCAGCGGGTCTGTCCTGTCCTTGCTGATCCGGCGGGATGCATATCAGTGGAACAGCGTGGAATATGACTGCTACAACGTGGATACGGCCGCGGGGACCCTCCTCTCTGCCCAGGCTCTGGTTCAGCGATATGGATGGACCTGGCAGCAGTATACGACACGGGCCAAAGAAGTGTTCAAGCAGAGGTTCCAGAAAAATTACGGCGTCCATTCCCAGCAGGCTGCGTATACCACGCAGCTGAACAAAACCATTGCGGATGCAAATATCACAGCGGCAAAACCCTATCTGAACCAGAACGGGAAGCTGTGTGTGATCTATCGGGAATACAGTTTAGTGGGAGCCGAATATTACTGGTGGACCATCAATCTGGAAACCGGTTTGCCGGATCTGCCCCCGGCTTTCGCGGGGCTGGCATATGGTTGAGCCTGATGGTTTGAAAAGCAGGTCGGCCGGTGAAATCCAGCATGAAATGCCGGTATAAACAGATTTTCCCTGAAAAAATGAAATTGCCGGATTTTGACTTGCAAAATGCGACGTGACATGGTATAATAAAACAACGTACAAAGGCGTACCGTATGCAGATGCGGTGCGCCTATTTTTTTTAGGGAGGGATCGAAATGTCGGCTTTTGAAAGAATCCGGTCGGGGACTCCCGCGCTGGACAAGGTGTTGGACAGCATTCGTCTGGGCGATAACGTGGTGTGGCGGGTGTCGAATCTGGAGGAGTTCCTTCTGTTTGCGGAGCCATATGTGGACCAGGCAATTGAGGATAATCGGAATTTCATTTATGTGCGCTTTGCCACCCACCCGCCGCTGGTGGA
>JAFOJR010000175.1 GCA_017420125.1 Oscillospiraceae bacterium
GTGACAGGAACCATGCGTATTAATCTGAATGGTGTGGATCCCCAACTTTTGCAATGCTGCTGTATCGATGTCCGACTCAATGTCGCCCTCAATAACAAACGGTGTAATTTTGCTTTTTGCAAAAATGCATTTCATTACAGAAGTTTTCCCTACGCCAGGCGCACCCATTACATTGATGCAAAAGATGCCTTTTTCCCGCAGCATGTTTTCCGTCTGAGCGGCAATTTTGTCATTTTCATCCAAAATATTTTCAACTACATCAATTTTAATTATTTCCTGCATCTATTTTCTCTTCCTTTCCGACTGCAACCTCAATGCTTTCTACATAAAACTCCTTGCCAATTTCAGATGGCTCCCCGTCGCCGCCGCAATAAGGGCAGGAAAAAGAAAATAACTTTCGTTCAAACAGCATACCACATTTTCTGCAGCGCAGTTTTGGTTTTATGCGTCGAATCAAAAGTTCGCCACCTTCACATTTGGTTCCTATCGCAATCGCATCAAAATAGAGTTTCACAGTATCGGGGACATAACCAGAGTCGTCTCCCACTACCACATGAATTCGTTTGATTGTGCAGTTTGGATGATCCGCAGCATACTTTTCTGCAATTTTGATGATCTGAAGTGTAATCGGATATTCATGCATGCGGCACTTCAACATGATCTGAAGCGGTTTGCTCCAGCGTTGCTCCATAGAATGTTTCTGCTTCTTTACTTTGCTTTACTTCTGCATAATGGCGATCCATTCCCAGACATTTTTTGGGACAATTTTCCACACAATTTCCACATTGTACACAGCGGAACCGTTCGATAGACCATTTTTTTGCATCCCGATCTACCTGGATGGCGGAGGCAGGACATCGTCTGGCACACGTCCCGCAAAAAATACAGTCTTCAATTCGCATGACAATATGCCCGCGTGTCCGCTCAAAAAATTCATTTTTAATGAAAGGATATCCTTTCGTTGCAGGTTTGTGAAACAAGTTCTTTACAACCGTCTTCCCAAATTTCATAATACCCATATATCCTCTGCCCCCTTATCGTTCGGTACAACTGATGCAAGGATCAATGGTGAGTACCATCATTGGGACATCAGCCAGATCACAGCCCTGTAAAATTTTTAACAGTGCTGGAATATTGGCAAACGTCGGCGTACGGACACGGAAGCGATCTAAATATTTAGAGCCATTTCCCCGCACATAATAAACCGCTTCCCCGCGAGGCTGCTCTACTCTAGAAAAACATTCTCCATTTGGTGTGCCGTTCACTTTGGCAAACGTGTCTCCTTCCGGGATCTTGCTAACTGCCTGACGAATCAAATCCACAGACTGGTAAATTTCCCGGAGGCGGACAATACATCTGGCATAACAATCCCCATCTGTTTCAACAATAGGCTCGATATCCAGCTGATCATATGCGGCATATCCCACAATTCTTCGCATGTCTCGGTCAATTCCACTTCCCCGGAGGACTGGACCGCCTGCAGCACATTCATACGCTTCTTCTTTGGTCAAAACGCCTACACCGCATAGACGATTCCGGACAGTTGCATCCGAAAAAAAGACATGTTCAAAGGATTTGACTCCGTCTTTTAATTCTTCCAGCACACGGACAATGGTGCGCAAGTCTTCTGCTGAGATATCCTTTCGGACACCACCAACCGTACAAACAGAAAAAATCACACGGCCGCCTGTAGTCATTTCAAACAGATCCAAGACATATTCTCGAAGCTTCCAACATTGCATAAACAGGCTTTCAAAACCAAACCCGTCTGCTAAAAGCCCCAACCACAATAAATGGCTGTGAATTCTGGACATTTCACCCCAAATCGTCCGCAGAAACTTCGCCCGATCCGGAATTTCTATTTTCATAATTTCTTCCACAGCTTGACAATATCCAGAACCATGTTGGAAACTGCAAATTCCGCAAATGCGTTCTGCAATAAAAACATAATCCTGAAAATCTCTTTTTTCCACTA
>JAFOJR010000176.1 GCA_017420125.1 Oscillospiraceae bacterium
CAAGTGCTGGATGGTATTTATGACCTGGTAGATCAGCTCCAAACAAAGCATTATGAAGTGCACAATCGATATCCATCTGTTGTCACCAAAAACGGAAATGAAACAGCTTTGGCAAAAACAGCACAATATTTTGATGTGGGGGATGCACTCTGGCGAGGCATTGGAACAATTCCTCAATCCGGCTGTTATTTGAAAGAAGCGTTTTCCTGTTTTGATGCAGGAAGCAGAGAAATCGCTTACACTCAGGTGAAAGAATCTGGCTGCCGCTGTGGTGAGATTATCGTGGGACATGCAGCACCGAAGGACTGCCCGCTATATGCAGCACAATGTACTCCTATGAATCCAAGAGGTCCCTGCATGGTTTCAGAAGAAGGAGCCTGCAGCATTTGGTTTCGGGCCGCTCTCCATTGATTTATTGATCAACCAAAAAGAAGGGAACGATAACGTGAAAGTGACACTTGCCCATGGAAATGGTGGAAAAGAAACTACTGACTTGATCCACGGTGTGTTTCAGAAATATTTTTCCAATCCAATTTTAGCCAAGCAGGAAGATAGCGGGGTTTTTCCTCTCTCGGGGCGAATTGCGTATTCTACAGATTCTTTTGTGGTGACCCCTATTTTTTATCATGGCGGTGACATTGGTCGGTTATGTGTTTGCGGAACGGTCAATGATCTTTTAATGATGGGCGCAAAACCGCAATACCTGTCCATTGGATTTATTATTGAAGAAGGAATGGAAATAGCGGATTTATGTCTAATTGCAAAGTCCATCGCAGAAACTTGTCAGGAAGCGGGTGTAACAATTGCCGCAGCAGACACAAAGGTTGTCGAAGGAAAAGGCGGTATTTACATTAACACTTCCGGGATCGGAATTATTCCGGAGGGGCGTGTGTTGGGGGCTGATTTATGCCAGCCACACGATGCGCTTATTGTCTCTGGTTATTTAGGGGACCACCATGCCTGCATTCTCAGCCATCGTATGGGTATTGAAAATACTATTCAGAGCGACAATATGCCTTTAAATCAACAAGTAGAGGCGCTGTTTCAAAACGGATTTTCCATTCGGGCAATGCGGGATGTAACACGAGGCGGTTTGGGAACAGTGGTCAATGAGCTTGCAGAGTCTTCGCAAATTGGGTGTGAAATTATCGAGGATGCCATTCCCGTTGCGCCCCAAACAAAAGCCTTTTGTTCCATTCTGGGGTTGGATCCCCTCTATATGGGCAATGAAGGAAAATTTGTTGTGGTTCTGCCGGATGAACAAGCGGAGAAAGCTGTGGATACATTAAACCGATTTGGTTGTCATGCTGCCAAAATTGGAAATTTTACAAATGAAAAAGGGGTATCCATTGTAAATCGCTTCGGTGGTCACAGAAACCTTCCCGTTCTTTACGGAGAGGGGCTCCCTAGAATTTGCTGACAATTGATAATGATGAATAAAGAAAGCAGGGAACGAGTGCTTTTGCATTCGTTCCCTGCTTTTTTGTTTGATTGTTTCAGCTTATAGAATTTACGTGTTTTGTGTGTCTCGCGTTACTTGATGCTTTCAAAGAAAGTTGTTTTGATTCTGTTTCATATTGCTCCTCGCAACAAACCAAATAAAATGACCAAGCAGCAAAGGGAAGGACGAGGAAAGAAGATTGGCTTGAAAATAATTGAATCGCAAAAAAGGAAATAGCCGCACCAACATGAAAGCACAAAATGGTGAAAAGAAAAAAACGGACTTTTCTAAAATGTATTTTTTC